>NZ_PZZL01000006.1 GCF_003046185.1 Phreatobacter oligotrophus | reverse complement strand
GTGGCTGGGGTCCACATCGCTCGCTCCAAGATGGCCTGAACAACCCCTTGGAATCACGAGTGCCCCAGTCGCTCAACCCTTTCGGGACGGGCTCTTATGGGTTGAACCGTGTTTCTCAGCTCAACGTCCCGATAGGGCTCTCAGGTTATCGATCATGGCCGTCAACTTTGCCCTGATCGGCTGACTAGCCTCATCGTCCTTCAATACGTCGAGATACAGAGCGAGCATCGCGCCAGTGATTTCTTTGATGTGGACCATGAGGCCTAGCTTCGCGTCCGGTTCCAGGCTCGAGGCTTGTGCTCGCTCAGAGACCCGTTTCGCGCCCTCAAGCCACTCCGAGATTGCTTCGACGACGTCTCCGCCGCCGGGCTGGACCGCATCGGGCCGCAGGTTGCCGGGGAAAGGGATCAGCTTGAAATCATCAGGCATGGGGAGCCTCAAGCGGGTTTGGCTCCCTTAGCGCGGCTGCGACATCGCGGCTATCCGCCTTTGGATCAGAGGCGTTGAAGAGTACTATCGCTCCTCGAGCTCCGCGACCACAAGCCTGACGCGGTCGGCCAAGGCTTCTCCGCCATCAACCTCGTTCGCAAGGGCCAGATACAATCCAGATGTCTGACTGAGCATGGATCGGATCTGTTGCAGGACAGCCTGCCGGGTGCCGCTGTCCATGGTCCCTTTTGCAACCTCCTTTGTCAGAAGGTTGATTGCATCGAGCATACCGCCAATCGCTCGGCCGATTTCCTCGATTTGTTCGATGCTGCGGCCCGAAGAGGCTCCCGAATTCGGGTTGGATGGGAAGCGGGGCACTGACGGTTCGTCGGGCATTTGCACTCGATCCAGGATGCTCAAACCGTTTACGATAATACCGTTTTCCCTGCCATGCGCGAACTGCCGCACCGCACAATTGACCGCCCAATGCCGGCCTTTACCGCGAACTTTCGGTTGTAATTACCTACCGTTAAGGGGCCGCGTGCATTGTCCAAAAAGTTTCCGCAATTTGGCCGGTTCTCCCGATGAATGTCCTGTCCAACGTCAAGGTGCTGCCCAAGGTTCTCGGTCTCATTGGCGTCCTCGCGGCTGTCTCTGCGACCATCACTTACGTCGGTTCGACGTCGCTGCGTTCGCTGAGCGATGCCACTGACGTCATGGAGAGATCGGCCAACCAGGCGCTCTTCGCATCACGAATGAACCGGCTCGTGGCTCTTCTGAACCGCAACGAGTATGCAATCGCCGCTGACCCTCGCCCGGAAAGCTTCAATCGGGCCAAGCAGCAAATCGCAGCCGAACGGAGTGAGCTGGCGCAGCTGCGGCAGCGTCTCGCACGGGAACTGCCAGCCGAGTATCAGGGGCAACTGGCACGCGTGGACGAGACGCTGAAGGCATACGAGGCCGAGCTGGAGGATACCTTCGTCCAAGCGGCAAAGGTGCGGCGCTTCGAGGTCAATGCCGACCTCGAGAACCTCCACAAGTCCGTTGAGAGCAGCCGCGTCGTCGCCGAGCAGTTGGGCGCTGCGGTCCGTTCGCTCTCTGACGCTCTCGAGCGGAATGTCGTGACGGTTTCCGCTGCAGCAACGGCCGAGTACAAGGCCAGTGCCTTCCTGATGCAGATGGTAGCCGGCATTGGCATCACCCTAGGTCTGATCCTCGGCGTGCTGATCGGGCAGTTTGGGATCGCCGGCCCCATCCGCAAGATTGTCGCGACCCTGCAGCAGCTCGCAACCGGCAACTACAACGTCACCATCGAGGGCGAGGGCCGCCGTGACGAAGTCGGCGACGTTGCCCGCGCCGCGGCGATCTTCCGTGAAAATGGCCTCGAGAAGCTCCGGCTCCAGGAAGAGCAGGCCGCTGCCGAGGCTCGGGCTGGTGAGGAGAAGCGCCGAGCGATGAACGAGCTGGCCGATCAGTTCGATCGCGCCGTCGGCGGCATCGTCGGATCCGTGTCGTCGGCCGCGACCGAGCTGGAGGCTGCGGCCCAGACCCTCACCTCAACGGCCGAAGAAACCTCGATCCAGTCGTCGGCTGTTGCCTCGGCTTCCGAGCAAATGGCGAACAACGTCCAGACCGTAGCGTCCGCCACAGAGGAAATGTCGATCTCGGCACGGGAGATCGCCAGCCAGGTCTCGCGCTCGACCGAGATTGCCGAGAAGGCAGTCCAAGAGGCAGCCGATACAGCGTCCAAGATGCAGGAGCTGTCGACCTCCACGACGTCGATTGGTGCAATCGTCAACCTGATTGAGGCGATCGCCGGTCAGACCAACCTGCTGGCGCTCAACGCTACGATCGAAGCGGCGCGGGCGGGCGAGGCTGGCAAGGGTTTCGCCGTCGTTGCGGCCGAGGTGAAGCAGCTCGCCGAGCAGACCAGCAAGGCCACTGCCCAGATCGGCGCCCAGATCACCCAGATCCAGACGGCGTCCGGCGCAGCAGCTTCGGCGATCGATGCAATCACCGAGACGATCCGCCATATGAGCTCGATCTCGACGTCCATCGCTGCCGCTATGGAAGAGCAGACTTCGGCGACCGCCGAGATCGCTCGCAACGTCCAGCAGGCCTCGGCTGGCACGGCTGAAGTGTCCTCAAACATTGAGGGCGTCAACCAGGCCGCGTCGAGCACGGGCGCCGCGGCCTCGCAGGTTCTCGGGTCTGCCGCCGAGCTGTCGCGCAACGCTGAGCGGCTGCGTGGCGAGCTTCAGTCGTTCCTCGCAAATGTGCGGGCGGCGTAAACGCGGGCACCATGAACGCGGCCGCTCCAGGCAGAGCGGTCGCGGAATTCCGATGTCGTCAACCAGGCGGAGAGCACCATGGGTGCAACCCGCAGTCATGCCACAAAGCCACGTCTGACGGTCAAACCAAGCCACGCGCGTCAGGGAAGAAGCCCCGGGCCTTTGCACACGCACTTGGCACCCTACCTCTTTTCCCGCCCCCGCCCGACATCCATGAGATTGGTCATGCACGGAAGATGGGATTTCCTGATGGCAGCCGCGGCTGTACTCGGCGGTTCAGCGATCGGGATGGTGGCCGGAATTGTGCTTGACGTCGAAGGGCTCTTTCAGACCCGTGATCTCGTCATTCATACGGTAGCCGGGGGCTTCGTTGGTGGCCTGGTGGCCCTCGGACTTTTCCGACTTCTCGGGCCGGTGGCCGCCGGCGACTAGGCAGCGCGCTGTTAGCGCCAATCGGGCCTTTGCTGCACCGTCTGCCCCCGCAGGCCGAACATGTCAGCCGGCCACCACAGGTCGGAAATGGCTCGTCGTCGGGGGCGCGCATCTCCTCCCAACTCGTCGCCGTGTAGTGGCAGCCGCTGACGCACCAGAGCCGCGCACCTATGAGGACCAGCCGGCGCGGCAGGACCACCGTGAGCGGTGCTTGGAGCGCGGGCGGCGTCCTCGAGGGAGCCAATCAGCGACCTTAAGATGGCGACTGAGAGCCCGACCGAGGACGCTGTCGGCCGGGCCACGCATCAGTTCGCGCGCTTCCTGGCCGACGAAAACCATATCAGGGAGATGCCGGCACTGAAAGACTATGGGGAGGGCCTTAAACGGCGCATCCGCGACATGCTTGCGGGCAGGGGAGGCGCGGCCCGGGCAAAGGTGTTGAAAGGCATCAGTGCCCGAAGGAACAAGAGGCGACCTTGAGAGTTCTGGGGGCGGTTGGAGGGCCGGCGATGGGACCGAAGGTGCTTGCGGGTAAGCTCTCTGGGCCGCCGCTCCTGGACTAGGGCGGCGGCCTTTTGCATGTCAGGCGGCAGGCAGATTGCGAGACAGCTTACGATAGATCTCAAGCTGCTCCCTCACGTGCTGGTCACGGCGGGGAGCCAGCGCGCCAGAGTACCCCGGGAACACCGGATATTCGTGCACCCCGATGAGCTCATCCAGTTTGGCAAGCAACCGTGCCATGGTCAGCGGCTTACCGCGCATGGACATGCTCTCGGTGTACAGCAGCCACTGCTCGCCTAGGATCTGCATCGTGCGGAGTTCTTCCGAGGTGAGGTAGTTCTTGGCGACCTTAGCGTCGGCGAACGTCGGCATCACGTTGCCCGCGGTGGTCATCCCCATGTTTGGCTTGGCCGCATCGCAGCGAGCAAGGACGATCTGCGCGGCGGTGTTCTCAGATGCGGCATAATGGAAGGCGTCCTGACTCCGGGCGAAGAAGAGGCGCGCCTCCTCCGAGGAGCCATCATAGTCGGCGGCACTCATCTTGAACGCCTCACGCACCTGCTCGTAGATCGCTTTCTCGGATGTCCGGAGGGCGCGCACTTCTTGGGCAAGCCGGAGCAGCGCAGCGGGATCCGAAGACAGCCGGCGCCCATTCAGGGCGTAGCCGTCCTTGATGTAGCCCTTCAGGACCTGCGACGCCCACTTTCTAAACTCGGTCGCCTTCTTGCTGCTCACCCGATATCCCACCGCGAGGATCATATCGAGGTTGTAGTGGTCCACCGATCGCGTAACAGAGCGACCGCCTTCGCTCTGAACGATTTCCAATTTGGAAAGAGTTGCGGCGCGCTCGAGCTCGCCCTCGCCGTATACGTTCGAAATGTGTTTCGAAATCGCCGGGATGCCCACGTCGAACAACGCGGCCATCTGCTGCTGCGTGGCCCAGACCGTCTCACCTGTGATGTCGATCGGGAAGTCGATCTCGCGCTGATCCTCTCCCTTGAACTTGGCAAAAAAGTCCAGCTGCAGCGTGTTCGCTACAGCTGAGATTGCGCCCTTCATAGCCGACTTCACTCGCTCCTTGAGCGAGGGCTTCTTAACATCCGTCATTGGTCATAGTCCCTGTGAGGAACCCGCTTCGACGCTTGACCAATCCCGTCCGGCGGATAGGGTGCCGGTGCAACACGGAAGTCAGGGCCGACGCAGGCTTTGGTGGAAAGGGAAGGTCGGCGACCCGGCAAGGTCCCGGCCTTTTCCTTTGCAGCAGGAGGCCGCGAATCCCGACGGTAAAACCCGCCGGCGGGGGTTGCAAGCGAACCCGCACCTATCCCACCGCTATGCACAGGTACTGTTTGGGGAGACCGCCGGGGCTCAAGGGGCCTCGCAAGAAGCCGGTCCCCCGCTGATGTCCACGCTGGCCGGTGGCCCTAGACGACGCCGATTTTCCTTTGGTCAACCGGTCGGTCTCGAATCCGGCCAATCCGGCATCCGCTGCACTTGGCGCCCGCCGCACCCCGAGCATGTGAGGCGCCGCCCGCACGTCGGGAACGGCTCCTCATCTCGAGCTCGCAATGTCTCCCAACTCATTGCGGCGTAGTGACCGCAGCCAACGCACCACAGCCGGGCGCCGACCACGCCTAGCGCCTTGAGCATGGCCACCGTCGGCGGCGACTGTGGTTCTGGCTTCGTCGTTCTGACAACCCGAGCCCCATGGCGGAGGATCACGACCCGGCCAGGGCGCTCCTTGACCGCCGCGTCATAGGCCGCAATGGCCACGATCGCGTTTCCCGCCACAGCGATCGTCTCGGCAACCTTGTCGCCTTCCCACACCTCGACCTTGAAAGGGTATTCAACCTTACCGCCCATTGCCTACCCCGGAATGGCGGCAAGCTAGCTTGTTCCGGCTTTGTTCTCAATGTCTAGCGAGCGGTATCCCGCTCCGCCTTGACGGGTATCGGGACTCCGCTGCTACCATGGCGGTAATGAGCGGCGACAATGCTGCCGAGGTGGGGGGCGTCCATGATGAGATTTGCTGCGATTTTCGCGGCGGCCATCGGTGTGGCCGGGTGCGTTACAACTGATACGGTGCGTTTTAGCGCCGGCCAAGGGCAGACTGCGATGCACCGCGACGGTAGGCCGGCCGTCTCATCTGTACAGCGCAATACGATCGCCCTGCTGACGCGGGTGGGTCGCGAGATCCCGCAGGGTGGTCGAGTGGGCTACGTGCTTGCCGTGCAGAACCGTTCTGGCGCACCCGTCGAGTTTGCTATCGAGAATGTGGACGTCGTCCAGACCATCCCCGGCCGCCCCGATCACCGCATCAACGTCATCTCGTTCGAGCAAGCGATGCAGGAGGAAAGAAACCGCCAGATCGCAGCGGCCATTCTTGTTGGCGTCGCCGCGGGTGCCAATGCGGCGGCGGCTTCAAGGGCCGGATATTACCGCCAGAACACGACCATCTACACCCCGCGAGGCGTCTACTCTGGCGTGACCACTGGCTACAGCCCTGGCCTCGCTATGGCGGCCTCCGCCAACGCCGCGGTGCAGAACCAGGCGATGGTGAACGCGGCCGTGGAGCAAGGCCAGGCCAACATGGCCAACCTTGAGGCGCAGTACATCAAGAACCACACGATCATGCCAGGTGAGTGGTACGGTGGCCGCTTCGGGATAGAGCCACCTGTGTCGGACACCAGCACGGCCAGCAAAACCTATCGCCTGTCGGTTAGGGTTGGCGCCGACGTCCACACCTTTGACGTCGTGCAGGAGCCCACGCGGCGATGAGGGCGGCCGTTATTGCTTGCCTGCTATTGACGGCGAGCATTGCCGCCCAAGCCTCAGGCTGTGGTTCTCGCGGTGGCCCGGGATACCGTGGGCCTGATGGCCGCTGTGTCGGTTGGGCCCAGTTGGCGCGGACGTGTGGCAATCCGCCGACGGAGCGCTGCACCTTTGAAGGCCGGGGCGGCGCTACGGAAGACCGCGCTCGTGCCTTCGTCGAGAGCCCTGAGACCGGACGTACTCGAGGCGGTTCAAGGCCTGAGTTTGGCTCAACCCGTTGACTTAATTCGCTAGTTTGCGACCAGGCCAACCGAGATAGGTTAGACGAACGGAAAGAACGGATAGGGAAAAACACACCGACATCAAGTGTCTACCTCATTGGTGAGGCTCAACTATTTGGGTCCCCTAGGGAGCGCCAATTTCCTCCATCGATGGATTGGCCGCCTGGTGCGCTATCACGCGCCGGACCTGAGCCTCGCCCTTGCCTGCAGCCTCAGGCCGAAAATGGCCATGAGCATGGAGAACCAGAGCGCGCCGGTGGTGGCCAGCAGGGTGCTCTCGAGGCAGGCGACCAGCATGCCGAAAACCCAGATGCGGGTGAACAGCTCCGTCAGCCGGCGTTCCGCGCCGTGCTTTTCGGCCTTGCCGACATAGTAGGCCGGCAGGACCAGCAGGAAGACGAGGGCGAGGGCAAAGCCCGGGATGCCCGCGGTCAGCAGCAGGTCGAGATAGCCGTTATGGCCGTCGGCGGCGTTGACGGCCCAGTTCAGCTCCTCGCGATGGCCATACATGAGGTCGGCGCTGCGCCAGAAGGACTGGTAGCCGTAGCCGGTCCAGGGCCGCTTCTCGATATGTTCGAGCGCGATCTGCCAGATCTCGGTGCGGCGGGTGAAGGTGGCGTCGATGCCGACGCTCGCCACCAGGCCGGCGATGCGCTCGGAGACCGCCGACCCGATGGTGAAGAAGCTGACGGCGGCGAGCGTGCCGACCAGCGTCAGCAGCCTGACATAGGGCACGCGCACCACGAGGAAGGCGACGAGGAGGGCCAGGGGGAAGAGCCCGATCGAGGTCTTGCTGCCGGTGAGAAGGAGGAAGAGCCCCGCCGCGGCGATGATGGCGAGGCCCGCAATCAGGTTGAGCGCCCGCGTCACATAGAGGCCGAATAACAGGATGATGACCATCGCCGCGCCGGCGGTGTTCTTGTGGGCGAAGAGGCCGCGCCAGTCGCCCTCCAGCATCGGTTCCAGCTCATCGGTGAACTGGTGGATGGCGTAGCGGGGAAAGAGCAGGGCGCCGAACCAGCACAGCGCCAGGACGATGCCGCAGCACAGCGCGATCATCTGGGCGAAGTGCCGCTCGTCCTTCGGCAGGGTGAGGACGATGCCCGCGGCCGTGCAGATGAGGAAGGCCATCGTCAGGCGGCGCAGCGCGAAGCCCGGATCGGGGGAGGGCACCGAGACGATCACCAGCCAGGAAAAGAGCAGGAAGACGACGATCCGCGGCCGGACGATGATGCCCCTGGCGCGGCCCGCCAGCGCATAGCCGACCAGGGTGGCGATGAGGGCGACGACGACGATGCGGTTGAGGACGTTGGAGGCCGCCGCCGCGGCCGCCTCGCGGTCCGCATAGGTCAGATCGGGAAAGGGGCTGAGCGAAATCCAGGTGTAGAGGAAGGTGACGACGAAGAGCGCGGTGGCGGCGAGGCGTTCGGTCGGCACATCGACGAGGAAGGCACGGACCGGCCGGGCCGGGCTGTCGAGCGAGCTCATGGGTCACCTGCACTGCAGCACCGTCAGCTAGCGCACCTGCAGGGCTGGGCAATTGGGGGTGATGGGGGTGCGGTGCGCGGTCTCCGCATACCGGAGGTTGCGGGGTACAGTCTGGAGGGCACGTCACGGAAGCGGGGCTTGACGCCGGCCACCAAAAAGAACAAAATAAGAACATTGCAAGGGAGGTCATCATGGCAGGGCAGGCGGCGGTGACGACGGGTGCGGATCTGGTGGACGAGGAGGTCGAGGCCGTGCTGGCGGAGTTCGACGGCGATGTGCGCCGGGCGATCCGGGCGCTGCTCGACGACCTTGCGGCGCTGGCGGAGGATCGCGCCGAGGGGCGCAATTTCCTCAGGGCCTATGGCCATCTGGAGTTGGTGAAGCTGCCCTGAGCCGGCGCGTCCTTGGCCGCGGCGTGCGGATCGCCGCCGATGCGGGGGCCGGCCACGCCGGTGTCAGCGGTGGCCGTTGCCGGGAATGACGGGCTGGTTGCAGTTGCGATGGCCCGCCTCGATGCAGGCCATGGTGCGGGAGGTCGCCCGGAGCTCGATCATCACATAATAGGTCGCAAGGCCGAGCAGGGTCACCACGGCGGCGGCGGCGAGGTTCTGACGGGCGCGGACACGTTCGTCCCAGGCGTTGAAACCGGGCTTCTCCGGCTCCTGCCGCTGGTGTTCGAGGGTCCAGGTCGGGGCCCTGCGGAAGAGGGCCGGCCTGTCGTCCCTGTGGTCGTCATCGCGTGTCATCGGCCCCTGTCCCCTGTCGACGGGAAACGGCGAGGGCGATCGGCCGGTTCCGGTCGATCATGCACAGCATAACCTGCTTCGGCCCCGGGAGCGAAGGGGTTGGACTGGCCGATGGGCGGATGCGGCGAACGCAATGTCGTGATGGGCCGAGGGTTCCGCGACCCGTCCGGCTCCCCCGCCTGGTCACTGGCCGGCGGTGTCTGAACGCTCCTTGGTGCCGGCAAGGGCCTGCTGACGTCGCGTCCTGCGGGTTTTCCTTTGGGGATGACGGCACCCGGAGGGCGTGACCGGACTGGCGATCACCGCCCCGCCATGGCATCACACCGAACCAACCTGGGCATTCCGCCGGTGCGGCAGGGCACCGGACCGGAGGCGCCCGTCACCCGGCGGCGTCGCCGCAGCTGACCCGGAGGCCTGCCATCTCTCCCGTCCGCCGCCGCCTGACCTTTCTGCTGACCGGCTATGAGCCGCTGCCGCCGGCGGCGCATCACCATCGCTTCGCGCGGGAGATCAAGCGCTTCGAGGCCACCTGGTCGCTGAAGGCGTCCGTCGGCGGTCTCGCCGAGACCCCCGGCCGGCCTGTCGCAACCTGGCCGGTGACGCTGGACGGTCCGGATTTCAGCGTGGAGACCGAGGTTCGCCTGCTGCGCTGGGACGACATCGTCGCCGAGGACATGGAGATGCCGCTCTGGCAGCGGCTGCCGCGCTATCTCCTCGCGGCGGGTGACATCATCCTCACCGGCACCTTCGGCCGCTATGTCGCCGCCTACTGGCGCTATGGCCTTTTCGCCGCCTATCCGCTGGTCCTGCTCGTGCTCTTCGGCCTCGCCGGTATCCTCGCGAGCTCCCTGCCGGGGGTCTTCGGGCTCGCCTTGCCCTGGCCGGTGCGCCTGTTCATAGCCCTCGGCACGTTCCTCGGCCTCACGGCGCTGGCCGGGCCTCGGCTGCACCTCACCTACATGCTCGCCGACTGGATCTTTGCCCGGGACATGATGCGCCAGTGGCGGCCCGGCATCGATGCCCGCGCCGAGGCCTTTGCCCGCGAGATCGCCGCCGGGCTCGCCGATCCGGCCTTCGACGAGGTGGTCATCGTCGCCCACAGCCTCGGGGCGGCCTGGATGGCCGATGCCGTGGCCCGGGCGCTCGCCGCCGATCCATCCCTCGTCTCGTCCGGCCGTCCGCTCGGCCTTGTCGGCGCGGGCTCGTCCACCCTGAAGATCGCCCTCCACCCCGCCGCCGGCTGGCTGCGCGAGGCCGTCCAGCGGGTGGCCGATGCGCCCGGCATCACCTGGGCGGAGTACGACAGCCACGTCGACTTCATCTGTTTCTATAAGAACGACACGCCGACCGCCCTCGGCCTTACCGTCGTCCATCCGCCGTTGCGGCGCTCCATCCGCCTGTCGCGCATGCTGTCGCCGGCCACCTGGCAGCGGTTCCGCGGCAATCTGCTGCGCATCCACCGGCAATACGTGATGGGCAACGAGCAGCGATATCTCTATGACGTCCACATGATCGCCTGCGGGCCGTTCCGCTTCGCCGACATCGCCCGGCGCGGCGAGGACCTGCCGGGGGCCCTCGGCTCCGACGGGTCTCTCGCCGCCGCCACCACCCCGCTCCCCTCCATCACGGACATGCCGGACCGATGAGCCCCCATCTCGCCCAGATCGTCTTCCTGATCGGCGTCTTCGGCTGGGGCGCCATCCGCATCCCGCACGAGATCAAGAACAAGCGGAAGAACCGCATCGAGGTGAGCCAGGCCGACCGCCAGGAGCGGGCGCTGCTGCTGATCTCGCTGACTGGCCTCGGCATCCTGCCCATCGCCTATTGCCTGGCGCCGACCCTGCGGCGTCTCCTCGCCTTCGCCGACCTGCCCTTCTCGCCGGTCATCGCCTGGCTCGGCGCGCTGGTCTTCGTCGGTGCGCTGGCGCTGTTCCTCGCCACCCATCGCCAGCTCGGCCGCAACTGGTCGCAGACGCTGGAACTGCGCGAGGGGCACACGCTCGTCACCCACGGCGTCTACCGGCTGGTGCGCCATCCCATGTACACGGCCTTCTTCCTCTGGGGCCTCGCCCAGCTCCTGCTGCTGCAGAACTGGGTGGTCGGCCCTGCCGGGCTCATCGGCTTCGGCATCCTCTACGCCTTCCGCGTCGGCCGCGAGGAGCGGATGATGCACGAGGCCTTCGGCGCCGAGTACGCGGTCTATGTGACCCGGACGAAGCGGATCATTCCCTTCGTTCATTGACTCTTCACTGGCCCTGCCTTTGAGTCTTTTGACGTTCGCCTGGGCCCCTGGCCCGGGCGCCGTGATCGTTTGTCGTGTCGGTTCAGTCCATGGTCGTGTTGCGCAGGGTCGTCGGAGTTTTGATGGTGGCAGGCCTCCTCGGGGGCTGCCAGACCATCGAGATGGTTGCGCCCAACGAGCCCCTGCCGCAGGCGGGCGCCGTGCCGGCGCTGGCCGCCGCCACCCCGCTTGACGCCGATCCCGTTGCCCGGACCCGGCCGCGCGTCTTCCTGATGCGCGGCCTTGCCCAGACCGTCTCGGAGGGCGTCGACCACCTGTCCGCGAAGCTCGCCCGCCAGGGTTACCGCGCCAGCGTCCATGCCTATGGCGACTGGCCGGCCATCGCCGCGCAGATCATCGAGGACCGGCGGGCGAGCGGCGGGGCCTCGCGGGCCGTGGTCGTCGGCCATTCGCTCGGCGCCAATTCCGTCGTCGCGCTGGTGAACACCCTCGCGGCCCGCGGCATCGAGGTCGATCTCGCCGTCACCTTCGACCCGACCGTCGACCTGACGGTGCAGGGCGGTGCGCGCCAGTTCCTCAACTTCTACCAGTCTGACAATGGCTGGGGCCGCGCCGTCGGCGTGGGGGCGCGTGCCAGCGGGGTCGAGAACATCGACCTCAAGGCGATGGAGCACCTGACCCATTTCACGATCGACCGGGATGCCACCGTGCACGACCGCGTCCTGGCGGCGATCCGCCAGATCCCGGTGAGGACGATGTCCGCGCCCGCCGTTGCGCGCGCCAGAGGCGGTGGCCCGTCCTGACAGCGCGGCGCGGCTGCAACAGCCTTGCGGTCTTGGCGCCGGCTCGCGTGCCGGACCGTTGACAGGCGCGCACCCCCATCTTCAGCTTGGATTAACCACGTTCCGTCAGGGTGACCGGCGAATCTTGCCGCGGGAACCTCGACGGTTCGCCCGGGTTTGGAGCAGGTCGTCGAAGGCTGGGGTTGGCCATGGCAGTGTCGCTGCGCGTCCGGGTGCTGGGCGTCGTGTTCTCGGGTCTGGTTCTGGCGGGATGCCAGACAACCGCCGAGACCAGCGGGGAGGGCGGCGGCGCCGTCCAGATGGCCCGCGACGCCATGGCCCGCGGCGATGTCTATTCCACCGCCTCGGCGCGCCGGACGACGGCCATCCCGCCACGCATCTACCTGATCCGCGGCCTCGCCAATGTCTTCTCGCAGGGCATGGACGATCTCGGCGCCAAGCTCAGGGCGCGCGGCTACAACGCCACCGTCCATGAGCATGGCGCCTGGAGCACCATCGCCGCGGAGATCGTCGCCAACCAGCGCGCCACCGGCGGCCGCCACCAGGCGGTGGTGATCGGCCATTCGCTGGGCGCCAATGCCGTCACCGACATCGCCAATGCCGTGGCGCAGCAGGGCGGCACGCTGGCGCTGGCGGTGGCCTTCGACCCGACGGTGCGTCAGCCGCTCGCCGGCGGCGCGAAGCGCTACATCAACCTGTTCCAGTCCAACAATGGCTGGGGCACTTCGGTCGCCGCCGTGCCGGGCTATCGCGGCCGGCTGGAGAACATCGACCTGCGCCAGGAGGCCAACCTGACGCATTTCAACATCGACAAGGATGCCGGGCTGCACAACCGCGTCATCGGCTGGATCGGCCAGGCCGTCGGCTCGCCGCGCGGCAATGGCCGTCAGGCCGCGGCGCGCTGATAGTCCTTCACCGCCGAGAAGGTGATGCCGGCGGCGCGCTCTTCCTCGTAGCGCAGCGAGAAGGCCGAGGAAGCCATGTAGACGGGCGCGCCATCGAGGTCGCGGGCCATGGAGGAGCCATGGCTCTCGATGAAGGCGTCGAGCACGCGCTCGTCGTCGGAGGAGATCCAGCGGCAGACCGAGAACTGGCAGGGGTCGAAGTCGACAGGCAGCGTATATTCGGCCGCCAGCCGCTCCTTCAGCACGTCGAGCTGCAGCGCGCCGACGACGCCGACGATGGCCGGTGAGCCGTCATTGGGCACGAAGAGCTGGACGACGCCTTCCTCGCCCATCTGCTGCAACGCCTCGCGCAGCTTCTTGGCCTTCATCGCATCCTTCAGCTTGACGCGGCGCAGCTGCTCGGGCGCGAAGCTCGGCACGCCCTTGAAGACGATGTCCTCGCCATCGGTCAGCGTGTCGCCGATCCGCAGGGTGCCGTGGTTGGGGATGCCGACGATGTCGCCGGCATAGGCCTCCTCGGCCAGCTGGCGGTCCTGGGCGAAGAAGAACTGCGGCGCGTTGAGCGGCATGGGCTTGCCGGTACGCACCAGGCGCGCCTTCATGCCGCGTGACAGCTTGCCCGAGCAGACGCGCAGGAAGGCGATGCGGTCGCGGTGGTTCGGATCCATGTTCGCCTGGATCTTGAAGACGAAGCCGGTCATGCGCGGCTCGTCGGCCAGCACGGTGCGGCTGTCGGCGACCTGGGCGCGCGGCGCCGGCGCATAGGCGATGAGCGCGTCGATGAGGTCGCGGACGCCGAAATTGCGCAGGGCCGAGCCGAAATAGACGGGGGTCAGGTGGCCCTCGCGGTAGCTCGTGAGGTCGAAGGGCTTGGCGCCCTCCTTGGCGAGCAGCGCGCTCTCGCGCCAGTCGTCGGTGCCGTTCGGCAGCAGCTCGTCGAAGACCGCGGCCTCCGGCCCGTTGACCTTGATGACGTCGTCGTCATGGTCGATGCGGCGGATGTGGTTGTGGACGAGGTCATAGGTCCCGGCGAATTCGCGGCCCTGGCCGATGGGCCAGGTCATCGGCGTGGTGTCGATGGCCAGCGCCTTTTCCACATCGTCCATCAGGTCGAAGGGATCGCGGCTCTCGCGGTCCATCTTGTTGACGAAGGTGATGATGGGGATGTCGCGCAGGCGGCAGACCTCGACGAGCTTGCGCGTGCGGTCCTCGACGCCCTTGGCGCCGTCGATGACCATGATGGCGCTGTCGACGGCGGTGAGCGTGCGATAGGTGTCCTCTGAGAAGTCCTCGTGGCCCGGCGTGTCCAGAAGGTTGAAGACGCAGCCGCCATATTCGAAGGTCATCACCGAGGTGACGACGGAGATGCCGCGCTGGCGCTCGATCGCCATCCAGTCCGAGGAGGTCTGCCGGCGGCCCTGCTTGGCCTTCACCTCGCCGGCGAGCTGGATGGCGCCGCCGAAGAGCAGCAGCTTTTCGGTCAGCGTCGTCTTGCCGGCGTCCGGGTGCGAGATGATCGCGAAGGTGCGCCGCCGTGAGGCGGGGGAGGGGGTCGTATCGTTCGCCATGGCCGCCGTTTAGGCGCGGCGGGCCGCGAGAGCAAGAGCAAGCCCGGCCCGCCCCGGCGCCAGACTAGACGATGATGTCCGACAGGTCGTCGATCGGCAGGTAGTCGGGCGGCAGCGACACGCCGGACGTGCTCTCGCTCGTCGCGAGTCGACGCCGGCGGGAGACCGGCCGTCCCTCCAGGGGGTCGTAGTTGCTGAGCGGCGTCGCGCCGCCTTCACCGGAGACGAAGGTGAGGCCGGTGAGCCGCTCGATCTCGGCAATGCGCGTCTGGAAGGTCTTGTAGGCGCCGAAGGGCGCTTCGGTGGTCTCGATCCCGTACTGGGCGATGACCTCCGCCTGGCTGGCGATATAGGCCGTGGCGAAGAGCGAACCATCCTGCTTGAGGGCTGCAACCACCTTCCAGAACTGCAGGGGGTACTTGATCTTCTTGTACTCGGGATCGCCTTCGTCCAGCACCGGACCGGTGATGATCTGGGTGTCGACGTGGCCCGCCTCGATCGACTCCTCGAGGATGTAGCGCTCGATGCCCTGCCAGATCTCGCGGTTCTGGTTGAACCGGGAGTGCTGCGGCGTGCAGTTCGTCCAGTGACAGGTATCGCCGGCCGACATCAGCGCCTTGCGGGGCGTGGTGCCCCATTCGAGGTCCTCGCGGCGGGTCAGGTGGCCGCGGTCGAACTGGTTCTTGGCGTAGTAGAAGCCATCCAGCTGATGCTCCTTCCTGATCCGCGGGTCGAGACGCCAGACGTCGCGGGTCCGTGCCATCTCGTAGCGGTGGCCAAAGGAAACGTTGGCGGCGCTGAACATGGCGAGCCGGCGGTCCTTGTGCATGACGACGCTGTAGTTGTCGTAGTGGAGCACGTGCTTGTTGCTGGCGGTGGGCGACAGAAGCGGTGCGGCATTGACCTCGTTCTGGGCTCCCAGCACCGGCAGGCCGACGATCTTCGCGCCGCCACCGAGGAACTTCGGGTCGTAGCCCTTCCGCTTCCCATAGTCGGGGTCGAACGGCGCCTCGCGCTTCGGCTCGGCGGAGCGCTTGGCCTCGATTGCGAAGCTTTCGGTCGAGGCGACCACTGCCGGGGCCGCAACCGCGCCGTCCGGACGGACCGTCAGCCTGATCTCGATGGGAATGGTGATTGTCTCGTTGGTGGCCATGACGGTGCTCGCGGGTGATGTGGCCGGGAGGGCCGGGGGAGAGGAAGGCGCGCTAGCGGTTGGAGGGGCGGCGCGCCGCGTGTCGGGCGCGAGGGCCGGCGTCTCGACGCGGGCGGAGGCCGGAGTTGCCTGGAACAGGGGCTGGAGAAGAGGGTGGCCCGGCAGGGCCGCCTGCAGCGTCGCGAAGATGCGGCTCGCCCGCACGCCCTCGTTGCCGATCCATTTCACCCGGTCTTCGCTCATCGTCCGCGCGTCGAAATCGCGTCCGTCGACAGTCTGGATGACGCCGTCGCGCATCTCCGGCACGCCCTTGTGGTGCAGCGCCACCACGAACCAGTCATTGTTGAAAACGGGCGACCCCGATGATCCCGGCTTGGTGTCGCTTGAGTACCAGAGCACATCCGGCTGGCGCTTGATCAGCTTGTTTTCGCGCACGCAGACCTGTTTGCGCTCCCCATTGGGGTGCTGGATGAGGCTCAGCCATTCCCCTTCCATCGCCTTTCCGGTGGTGCCGAGCAGGGGCAGATAGCCATAGGCGTCCAGCCGGGATGTGCCGTCCTGCGCCAGCGGGCGCACCGCCACCACGGTGAAGTCGAGGGCGACATCGGTGTGGAACAGACGCCCCGCGTCGAGGGCGAAGTCCACCGGCCCCACCGCCTTGCCCGTGACGTCCAGTTCGTAGCCGAACTGCGCCATCGAGTTGATGGCCAGCGAGCGGTCGGGCATGACATGGTTGTTGGTGATCAGGACGCCGGGAGCGATGAGGAAGCCCGTCCCGGAGCCGATGGCTGAGCCGGCCTGTGATCGCAAGGCGATCTTCGCCACCGCACGAGCGGCAATGGCGCCGCGCTCCAGGTAGGCGACGGGCTGCAATTCGTCGCCAGCAATGATCCGCTCAAATACGACGTCACCGTCGGACCCCAGCGTCTCGGCGAGGAAACGTCGGCGGTCGTCGCGCCGTTCCGCCGATTCCACCACTGCCGGTGGCTTATCGGCCACCAGATCGATGAGACGCCGGACCGCCTCCGCGACCTGGCGGTCATCCTGCATCACGACATTGCCGATGACACCCATCGCCAATCCTCATTGAGGTGCATCGATCCAATTCTGCAACTTATTGTTTCAGTCATGTGACGCCCGGGAATGTCTTGCCCGCTCGGCCGCCATCCCCTAAGAGCCGCGCCGATGGTGCCCCGGTGGGGCGACAGTGCATGTTTCAAGGACGTTCATCGTGGTGGCAGTGCAGTGGAGACGGATCGGCGCCAGCGCCCTGGCGCCGGCCCTGGTGATCGCCCTCATCCTCGGGGCGATGCTTCGCCACCAGCAGGCGAGCCTCCGGGCGGTCGAGGATCGTGACCGCACCGCCCAGATGCAGCTCGTCGGTTCGCTGCTCGGCGCCAACATGGACCAGGCGGCGAAATTCGCCCTCGCCATCGCCGAATCCTTCGGGCGCCACCCGCAGGTGCGGGCGGCGCTCGCGGCCAGCGATCGCCAGCAGCTCCAGGCGCTCTCGGCCGAGGCCTATGGCTATCTCGGCGCCCAGGCCAGCGTGCAGATCTTCGGCTACCACACGCCGGACCTGCGCTATCTCCTGCGCATGCACCGGCCGGACCAGCACGGTGACGACATCTCCACCTTCCGCGCCATGGTTGTGGCGGCGAACCGCCTGCGCCGGGCGCAGACCGGCGTCGAGATCGGCATTGCCGGCATCGGCATCCGCGGCGTCGCGCCGGTCGAGCAGGGGAGCGCGCTGCTGGGCACGGTGGAGGCCGGCCTCGACATCCGCCCCATCCTCGACCTCGTGAAGACCGCGACCAATACCGAGATCGCCGTGATCGCGGCATCCTCCCTAGCCGGCGTCACGCTCGACCCGAAGCTGCCGACGGTCGGCGACCTCACCGTCATGGCGGCCACCGACGAGGCCCTGTTCACCGGACTGATGCGCGCCGAGCCGCTGCGGGCCGTCCGCGACGTGACCATTGGCACACGCCGCCTCGGCGGTCGCAGCTATGCCGTCATGGCCCAGCCGCTGGTGGATTTCTCCGGCCGGCTCATCGGGCTCACCGTCATCGCCCGGGAGGAGGCGCGCTCGGATGGGCGACGGCTGACCACCGAGCTCTGGGTCATGGCCCTGGTGGGCGGCATCGTCGCCTTCGTCGCCTTCCTGGTCCTTGCCCGCCTGCGCCGGCAGGAGGCGTGATGGCCCGCATCCTCCTCGCCTGTCTGTGGCTCCTCGGCCTCGGCCTCATCGCCCATGCGGAGGAGGCCGGCGAGGGCCTCACCGCCCTGCCGCGCGGCGTCGAGCTGCCGGTGCGGGTGCGCGTCGCCGTGCGCGTCCTCAATGTGCTGGAGGTGCGCGAGGTCGGCGGCCAGGCGCGGCTTCATCTCGAAATTACCCAGCGCTGGCATGATCCGCGCCTCGCCTTCGACGCCGTGGCGCAAGGCCTGTCGCGCGAGGACCGCGTCGGCGCGGAGGCGGACGAGCGGCTGAAGGCGATCTGGTCGCCGGGCCTCGTCCTCGACAACCAGGTCGGCGGCCGGGACTCGCGCACGGTGGCGCTCTCCATCCACGCCCATGGCGAGGCGGTGGTGATCGAGCGCTTCGAGGCGGATGTGCGGGTGCGCATGACCATGGACGCCTTCCCCTTCGACCAGCAGAACCTGACGCTGGCCCTCTCCCTGCCGCGCCATCCGCAGCAGGAGGCGGTGCTGATGACCACGGAGGCGGACCGACAGTTCTCCGGCATCGAGCGGGCGCTGGCGGTGGTGGACTGGCGGCCCATTGGCCTCAGCTTCGTCAACGACCTCGCCATGGGCTGGAACGCCCGGTCCTATTCGCGGCTCAACGTGACGGTAACGCTGGCCCGCGAGGCGCAGCGCTACGTGCTGCGCATCTTCGTGCCCGTCATCGCCGTGCTGGCCGTGTCGCTCTTCGTGCTGTGGGGGCCGGGCCTCCTCGAGAAGGACAAGGGCAGCCTGATCTTCTCCTCGCTGCTGGCGCTCGCGGCCATCAGCTTCACCTTCGAATCGAGCTTTCCCGGCGCCATCTCGCTGAACACCCCCGTCGCCGAGATGATCTCACTCGGCTACCTCTATCTGGTGTCGGTGCTGCTGTTCGAGGTGGTGCTCTCGGTGGTGGTCGCCCAGCCCGGCGGCCGCTGGCGCGAGGAGGCGGAGGCGCTGCGCGGCCACCTGCGCTGGGCCTTGCCGGCCATGATGCTCATCGTCTGCCTGGGGGCGGCGCTGCGGGCGCTGCCCGGCTGAGCCTGTCGCGACGGCAGCCATGCACGAGGGCAGGGTGGATGGCGCCGAGCCCTGCGGCGGGCGGCCTCGACGCTCGGCGAGGGCAGCCTATAGTCGGGGCAGGGCGGCCATCTCGCCGCCGCCGGAGGGTGTCCCCCATGGTCTCGTCTCGCCTGCCCCTCGCCGCGCTCGCCGCGGCCAGCCTCTCCCTCGCCGCGCCGGCCCTGGCCCAGGCGCCGACCCTGCCGCCGGGCCCGCCGGTCTCCATCCAGATGGTGACGCAGCTCTCGCCCTCGATCCCGCAATATACGCGCGTCGACATTCCGATGCTGCGCGAGGGCATCCCGGCGCGCTCGGGCGGCCGCATCCGCGTGACGCTGGCGAGCTGGCCGGAGCGCAACCTCTCCGGGCCCGACCTGATCCGCGTGCTGCGCGCCGGCCAGATCGACCTTGCCGGCATGGCGCTGCCGACGGTCGCCGGTGACGTGCCGCTGCTCGACATCATCGACATGTCGGGACAGAACCCCTCGCACGAGCAGGGCCGGCGCATCGCCCATGCCATGCTGCCGACGCTCAATCAGGAGCTTGAGCGCTTCGGGGTGAAGATCGTCGCCTTCTATCCTTTCCCCGGCCAGGTGCTGTTCTGCCGCGATCCGATCACCAGCCTCGCCGACCTCAAGGGCCGGCGCGTGCGCACGCCCGGCGGCTCGCAGAATGATTTCATCCAGTCGGTGGGCGGCCAGCCGGTCGCCATCGGCTTCCCGGAGGTCTATTCGGCGCTGGAGCGCGGCGTCGTCGACTGCGCCGTGACCGGCACCGCCACCGGCAACGGCGCCCGCTGGTACGAGGTGACGCGCCATCTCTACACGCTGCCGATCCAGTGGGGCGTTGCCGCCTATGCGGTGAACCTTGCCTGGTGGAACCGCCTCGACCCCGCCGTGCGCGACTTCCTGCAGGCGACGATGAACGACGTCGAGGAGCAGCAGTGGAAGCTCGGCGCCGAGCTCACCGAGGACGGCATCCAGTGCAATGCCGGCAATGCCGATGGCTGCAAGATCGGCCATGTCGTCACCAACCGGCCGATGACCGTCACCCGCGCCACGCCCGCCGACGAGGCGACGCTGCGCGAGGCGCTGACCAAGGTGGTGCTGCCGGCCTTCGTGAAGCGTTGCGGTGCCCGCTGCGGCGAGATCTACAACCGCATCGTCTCGCCGATCAGCGGCATCACCTACGTGGCGCAGTGAGCGGCATGATCCACCTGCTCGACCCGGCCTCGTTCCGCACCGTTCCCTGGAAGAACGGCGGCGGGACGGCCACTGACATCGCCCAAAGGCTCGGCGCAGACGGCGAGCCGGACTGGCGCGTCGGCACCGCCGCGATCGACCGCGACGGGCCCTTCTCGGACTATGCCGGCGTGACGCGCACCTTCACCATCATCCATGGCGCCGGCGTCACGCTGGACTTTGCGGGGGAGGGGGTGCGACCCGTGCCCCCAGATGCCCCGACGGTCTTTGCCGGTGCGCCGGCGCCCTATTGCCGGCTGGTCGACGGGGTACCCGCGACTGCCTTCAACCTTCTGACGCGGGACGGGGCGGCACGCGGTACGGTACGGATCCTCGCCGGTGGCGGTGCAGCCGACACGCTCGCCGGCGCCGACGTCATTGTCCTCTTCGCGGTGGCGGGGGATTGGCGGGTGACGGGTGCGAGCGGCGACATCGCGCTCGGCGCCGGGTCGGCGCTCCTGGCGGACGCCGAGGCCGGCCTTGGCGTCAGCGGCGCTGCGGGCGGCCGTCTTGCGGCCGTCGCCATCCACCGCGTCTGACGGCGTGGCGGAGCCCGCGCGGCCGGTGGTGATCGACGCCCGGGAGGCGCGGCTGGCATCGCCGCGCTGGCTCACCCTCGTCTCGCTCGCCGCGGCGCTCGGCTTCGCCGGGTTCGGCCTCGGCTACAGCCTGCTCCATGCCCTGCCGACCCTCTACTGGGACGGCTGGGGCTATGCCGGGGTGCTGCTCCGCGCTCACGAAGGTGGCACCCTCGCCGATTGGGCGCGGGCCCTCCACTGGCGGCACAACGAGCACCGGCCGGGCCTCGCCAAGCTGGTCATGCTGGCGGACTGGTATGTCCGCCCGGGTTTCGGCGTGTGGATCCATCTGGCGCTGATGGCGGCCGCCGGCGCCTTCCTCTTCGTCCTCGCCCTCGCCGACCGGGTCGATCGCGCCTCGCTCGTCGTCCTGATGGTGGCGGGCGCGGGGCTCTTCCTCGCCCCCGTCCATGTCGAGAACACCACCTGGTTCACGCAGGCCCAGTTTCCGCTGTTCATCGGCCTCTCGCTCGGGTTGATCTGGGCCGTGATGGCGGCCCGCAGCACGGCCCATGCGCTCCTCGTTGCCTGCCCTCTCGCGGTCCTCTGCACCTACACCATGGCCGCGGGTGTCCTCGCTCCCGTGGCGGCGGGAGCGGCGGCGCTGCTGTTCCGGCGCGACGGGCCGCGCGCCCTCGCCATGGTCGTGCCGGCCCTGATCGCCGCCGGGCTCGCCAGCCTGTCCGTCGAGGGAGCGGCGCCTGCCCGCGTCTTCGCCGCGCCGCTCGAGGCGCTGGCCTATGGCCTCGCCTTCCTCGGATCGGTGACGCCGACCCGCACCGTCTGGCTGGCCCAGGCCGTCGGCCTTGCCATTGCGCTCGGCGGGCTCGCCCTGATCGCCTGGGGCGCCCATCGTTGCTGGCGGCGGGGGCAGCCGCTCGATCCGCGGGCCGCGAGCCTCCTCGGCGGCATCGGTCTCGTCCTCGCCGTGGCCGTCGCCACCGGCCTCGCCCGCGGCGCCGAGGGCCCGCCCGCCTATGCGCTCGTCTCGCGCTATGCGCTCGTGTCGCTGACCGGCCTGCTGCTGGTGATCCTCGTGGCCGTTCGGCTCTGGCTGCACCGGCCCGCGGTGGTGCTGGCCGGGCGCCTCGCACTGGTTGGCGCCGCCGTGGTCGCCGCGGTGCCGCATCCCTGGGTGTCGCAGGTCATCCAGCAGCGCCAGCGCCTCGCCGATGTCGCGGACATGGCGCGCAACGGCATCGCCGATCTGGAGGTGCTGCGCTTCGCCTATCCGTCCGCCGAGGCGCTGAGGCCCATCCTCGTGAGCCTGCGACGGGCCGGCCTTGGCCTCTACGACCGCGCGGCGGGACCAGCCTGGCCGCCGCTCGGCGCGCTGGCAGGCGCCATTCCGCCGGATCTTCCCGTTTGCGGGGGGACCATCACGGCCGTGACGGGGATCGGGCCGGGCGCGGTGCGGGTCTCGGGCGTCGTGGGCCGTGCGAGCGGCGCACCTGCCTGGATCGTCGCGCGCGGTGCCGATGGCGCCGTTACCGGCTGGACCCGCCCGCGGCGCTCGGTCATCGGCCCGCAAAGCGATGTCTTCACGCTCGCGATCCGCGTAGAGGCGGCGCCCGGCGGGATCATCGGCCTCGATGCGGCCGGGGCGATCCTCTGCCGCTTCGCCATGCCGTCGGCGACGCCCATCCTCTTCGCGCAGATGCCCTTCATGCCGGGTCTTGCGGGAACGCCTGCCGACGTTCTCATCCGCGGCGAGGGCTTCGACCCCGCGCCCGCGCCGCCGGCGCCGCTGCGGCCGCTTGCCGGTGTCGCGGCGGTCCACGGCAGCGGATTGGCGGGCGCGGCGCGCCGCGGGGCCCTGCGCATCGAGATCCGCGCCGTGGCGGCGGGCCAGACGCTCGCGCTGCCGATCGCGGCGGGCGAGGATCATCGCCGCCAGACGGTGCGGCTCGTCGATGCCGACGGCACGCTGCTGGCCGAGGCCGCGCCCGCCTTCCGCGAGCACCATCTCTGGTATGCGCTGCTGCTGCCCGCTGCGCTGCTGCGGCCGGGCATGGCGCTGGTCGTCAGCGATGGCGGTGACGGCTTTGGCGAGTGGGTCGCGGTGGGCGAGCCGCGCTGGATCGTCCCGCCCGAGACGGGCGGCCGGTTCTGAGCCCTCAGCCGATGGCGATGATCTCGATTTCCTGGCCGGCGACCATGGCGAGGTCGCCGACGACCTTGCCCATGAGGGCGCGGGCCATGGGCGAGACATAGGAGATGGTGCCAGCCGACGGGTCGGCCTCGTCCTCGCCGACGATGGTCCAACTCTGCCGGCGACCGTCCTCGCGGTCGATGGTGACGCGGCTGCCGAAATGGACCTTGCCATCCCTCGGCGGGGTCGGCTGCACCTCGGCGCTGGCGCGGCGGGCCTGGAAGTAGCGCAGGTCGCGGGCGGCGCGGGCATAGGCGATGCCGGTCGCGTCCTCGCCTGCGGCCTTGGCGGCGAGGACCGCCGCCTTCGCCTCCTCGACGGCGGCCTCGAGCGCGGCGAGGCCGGCCGAGGTGACAAGGTTCGGATGGGGCGAGATCGGCCGGTCCTGGAGGTTCGCCTCCGTCCCGTCCCGGTCGTTCTCCTTGGTGAAGGCGACGCTCATCCGTTCCGTCTTTCGTGCTATGGCATGGCCGTCCGGCCCTGCGGCCGACGATCCTGCCAGATGGGGCGGCGATCTCCCCGCCGCAACCTTGACACTCCCGCCCCGGCCACGTATAGCCGCCGCCTCTTCTTCATCGACGCATCGTCCGTCGGGTCTCCCGATCCCGGTGCTCGTCTCCAGGGATCGCCGCCATGAAGGTCCGCAACTCGCTCAAGTCGCTGCGCGGTCGCCACCGCGACAACCAGATCGTGCGCCGCAAGGGCCGCGTCTACGTCATCAACAAGACCCAGAAGCGCTTCAAGGCGCGTCAGGGCTGAAGACGGCGTCACGCCGTTCTTTGGGACTGACGCCGCTCACGTGGCTGTCATCGTCCCGACATTGACCGTCGCCGCGTCCTGGCCCAGCTTGGAGCCATGACTCGCGCGGCGGTTTTTCTTTTGTCTCTGCTCGGCCCGGTTCTCGCCGGTGCGCCGTCCTTTGCCCAGACCACCGGTCCGGTGCCGACGCCGCCCGCGGAGACAGCGCCCGCCGCGGGTGCGATCACCCCGCCAGCCCTTGCCTCCGAACGCGCCCGCCGGCTCGACGAGCTCTACTCGCGCCTGCGCGAGGCCGACAATCCGCGCCAGGCGCGTGTGCTCGAGGCCCAGATCGGCATGCTGATGTCGGTCTCCGGCTCGGACACGGCCGATCTCCTGATGGGCCGGGCGCAGCAGGCCATGCAGCAGCGCCAGGCCGATCTCGCGCTCTCGCTGCTCGATGCGGTCATCGACCTGCAGCCCGACTTCACCGAGGCCTGGAGCCGCCGGGCGACCCTCTATTTCGCCCGCCGCGAGTTCGGCCGCGCCATTTCCGACCTCGAGAACGTGCTGAGGCTTGAGCCGCGCCATTTCGGCGCCATGGTCGGTCTCGGCATGCTGCTGCAGCAGCTCGGCGACGAGAAGGGCGCGCTCACCGCCTTCCAGCAGGCCATGGAGGTCAACCCGCATATCGAGCGGGTGCCGCAGATCATCCAGCGCCTCAAGCCGAAGGTCGATGGCGTCGAGCTCTGAGGCGCCGGCGATCCGCGATCCTCGCCCTCCCGTAGATTCTGCATGGCCATCGATCCGCTGATCACCGCCGCCGCGGTGCCGGCCCTCCTCGCCGGCTGGACGGCCGTGCGCGCCCGCCGCATCACCCGCAGCTTCCCGCCGGAGGGGCTGTTCCTGCCGACGCGCGCTGGCGCCCTGCACCTCATCGACAGCGGCGATGGCGACGGCCGCCCGCCCGTCGTCTTCTTGCATGGCGCCTCCGGCTCGGCACTGAGCTGGCGGCCGGCCTTCGGCGATCGGCTGGACGGGCTCGGCCGCGTCCTTCTGGTGGACCGCCCCGGCCATGGTTTCTCGGAACGCCGTGCCGGCCGCGAGGCCGCCCGCCTCGACCATCAGGCCGATGCAATCGTCGATGCGCTGGACGGGCTCGGCATCGGCAAGGCCGTCGTCGTCGCCCATTCCTGGGCCGGGGCGCTCGCCTGCCGCATGGCGCTCGACCATGCCGATCGCGTCGCCGGACTCTGCCTCATCGCGCCGGCGACCCATCCCTGGCCCGGCGGCGTCCACTGGTACTATTCCGTTGCGGCGAGCCCGGTGCTCGGCCCGCTCTTCTCCTGGACCCTCGCCCTGCCGGTCGGCGAGGCCTGGATGCGCGCCAGCATTGCCGGTGTCTTCAGCCCGCAGGCCGTCGAGGACGACTATGCCGAGGCGGCGGGTATCCCGCTGGTGCTGCGCCCGCACCAGTTCCGCGCCAATGCCGAGGATGTGGCAGGCCTGTTGCCGCAGGTCGAGGAGCAGTCCCGGCGCTATGGCGACATCAGCTGCCCGGTGACGGTCATCTCCGGCGATGCCGACGGCGTCGTGTGGACGCATCTGCACTCCGCAGGGCTTGCCCGCGACATCGCGCAGACCAAGCTCATCATCATGCCCGGAGTCGGCCACGGCCCGCACCATGCCGATCCCGACCGGATCATCACCGAAATCCGGGCGCTGCAGGGCAGCCCCTAGATCTCCGTATCGTCCGAGCCGACGAAGGCGATGCGCAGCATGTTGGTGGCGCCGGGGGTGCCGAGCGGCACACCGGCGACGACGATGATGCGCTGGCCGGGCTTGGCGAAGCCGTCCTTGAAGGCGAAACGGCAGGCACGGCTCACCATGTCGTCGAGGTCGCGGGCGTCCTGGGTGACGACGCAGTGGACGCCCCAGAGCAGGGCGAGCTTGCGGCCCGTGGCGATCTTCGGGGTCAGGGCGATGGTCAGCGGCTTCGGCCGCTCGCGGGCGACGCGCAGCGCCGTGGAGCCGGAGGAGGTCCAGCAGACGATGGCGGAGAGGTCCAGCGTCTCGGCGATGTCGCGGGCGGCGAGCGCGATGGCATCGGCGCCGGTCGCCTCGGGCTCGGCGCGCTGGCCCTGGATCACCGCGCGATAGGTCGGGTCCGCCTCCACCTCCTCGGCGATGCGGTTCATCATCGACACCGCCTCGACCGGGTACTGGCCGGCGGCGCTCTCGGCCGAGAGCATGATGGCGTCGGCGCCCTCGAAGACGGCGGTGGCGACGTCGGAGACCTCGGCGCGGGTCGGCACCGGCGCGGTGATCATGCTTTCCAGCATCTGGGTGGCGACCACCACCGGCTTGCCGGTGCGGCGGGCCTGCCGGGTGATCTGCTTCTGGATGCCCGGCACCTTGGCCATGGGCATCTCGACGCCGAGATCGCCGCGGGCGACCATCAGCGCGTCCGAAATCTCCATGATCTCGGCGAGGCGGGCCACAGCCTGCGGCTTCTCGATCTTGGCCATGACGGCGGCGCGGCCGCGCGCCACCTTCTTCACCTCGGCGACGTCCTCGGGGCGCTGGACGAAGGAGACGGCGATCCAGTCGACGCCGGCATTCAGCGCTGCGTCGAGGTCGGAGCGGTCCTTGTCGGTGAGCGCCGAGACGGGGAGGGTGGTGTCGGGCAGCGAGACGCCCTTGCGGTCCGACAGCTTGCCGCCGACGAGGACGCGGCACTCCGCGCGCTTCGGCGTGCAGGCGACCGCTTCCAGCAGCACCTTGCCGTCGTCGAGGATCAGGCGATGGCCGGGCTCGAGCGCGGCAAGGATCTCGGGATGGGGCAGGTGGACGCGACCAACGTCGCCGGCGGTCTTGTCCGAATCGAGCACGAAGGTCGCGCCGTTCTTCAGCATGACCGGCCCGTCCTTGAAGGTGCCGACGCGCAGCTTCGGGCCCTGGAGGTCGGCGAGGATGCCGATGGGGCGCTGCACCTCATGCTCGATGGAGCGGATGGTCTCGACGAATTCCCGCAGCTTGTCGTGCGGCGTGTGGCTCATGTTGATGCGGAAGACATCCGCTCCGGCCGCGAAAAGGGCGCTGATCTGGTCGCGGCTGGTCGAGGCAGGTCCCAGGGTGGCGAGGATCTTGGTCCGGCGCTGGCGTCGCATGAGTCGTTTGTCTCCCTGACGCGATCCTAAACCGGTTTGATCGCGTGGAGCGAGGGGCGGAGGGCGGATTCGCGCGGTGATAAGCCTTCACCGTCGCCGTGACGGGGGCATGTCGCGCGCGGCGTGACCGGTCAGGCGTGGCCGGATTCGGAGGAGAGCATGCCCGGATCGATGCCGATCTTGCGCATGGCGCGCTCGTACTTGGTCTCGACATCGGCGCCGAAGATCAGGTCCGGATCGGCCGGGCAATGCAGCCAGCCATTGGCCTGGATCTCGTTCTCGAGCTGGCCCGCGGCCCATCCCGCATAGCCGAGGGCAAGGACGGCGCTGGACGGTCCCTCGCCGATGGCGAGCGCTTTCAGGATGTCGAGGGTGGCGGTGAGGCAGATGCCCTCGTCGATGGGGAGGGTCGAGTTCTCGATGTAGAAATCGGAGGAGTGCAGCACAAAGCCGCGGCCGGTCTCCACCGGCCCGCCGCGCAGGACCCGGATCGAATCGACCCGGGGCGGCAGCATGATCTTCCGCGCCTCGGGGATGATATCGAGCTGCACCAGGAGGTCGGAGAAGGCGAGGTCGGCGGCGCTCTGGTTCACGACGATGCCCATGGCGCCATCGGCGGAATGGGCGCAAAGGTAGATGACCGTGCGCGAAAACCGTTCGTCGCGCATGGTCGGCATCGCGACGAGCATCTGTCCATCGAGATAACCGCGGACGCGGTCGCGCGCCCCGCTTCGGATCTTGCCTGCCATGCCTCACGCTAACCCGGACAGCCGCGAATTGCCACCGTGCGAGGGCGCGGTGGACGTGCGGCCTCCGCATGTTCAACGGAACGTCAGTGGCAAAAATCCGGCGGCCGACATAAGAGTTCCCGCCATGTTCGACCGGCGTGCGCTTCTGTCCTTCCTGGCGCTGGCCGGGACCGGGGCGCCGGTCCTGGCGGCGCCCGCCATGTCGGCCTGGTCGCGCGACACGAAATCGGCCGTGCGCCTCCTCGACGGCGGCATGGAGGGAGGCCTCCACCTCGCCGGTGTCGAGATCACGCTCGATCCGGGCACCAAGACCTACTGGCGCACCCCCGGCGATTCCGGCGTTCCCCCGGCCTTCGACTGGTCGAAATCGACCAATGTCGCCGATGTGGCGGTGTCCTGGCCGGCGCCGCTGCGCTTTCCGGACGGCAACGGCTTCTCCATCGGCTACAAGACCGGCGTCGTCTTTCCGCTCCTCGTCAGGCCGAAGGTCGCGGGCCAGCCGGTGCGGCTCGGCCTCCATCTCGATTATGCGGTCTGCGACCAGATCTGCATTCCCGCCAAGGCCGATGCCTTGCTCGGCCTGTCGCGCAGCCCCTCCGACCCGGCGGCAGCGGCGGCCATCGCCCGCTACCGGGCGAGCGTGCCGCAGGCGGCGGTGCCGGGCCTTTCGCTGGCCATCGAGGCGGTGGACCGGTCGGGGCAATGGCCGGTGGTCACGCTGAAGGCCGAGGTGGAGGCCTCTGCCCCGGCCGATCTCTTCGCCGAGGGGCCGGACATCCACTGGACGCTGCCGCTGCCCGAGCCGCAGGACACAGCCGGGACCGTGCGCCGCTTCAAGCTCACCCTCGACGGTGCGCCACGCGGCACCGACCCGCTCGGCCAGGCGCTGACCTTCACGCTGGTGTCGGGCCACCGGGCGCTGGAAGCAAAGCTCACCCCGCGCTGAACAGCGCGCTGGCGTCTCGACGCCGGACGGGGGACGCACTAAGTATCGTCGCGTCTTTGCAACAGGCGGCCCGTGGGCCGCGTTATCCATCCTTCATCGAGGAGTTCCCCATGACGATCCAGGTCGGCGAGAAGCTGCCGGAAGCGACCTTCCGCACCATGACGGCCGAGGGCCCCGCCGCCCGCACCACCGGGGAGATCTTCGCCGGCAAGACCGTGGTCCTGTTCGCGGTGCCGGGCGCCTTCACGCCCACCTGCCACAAGAACCACCTGCCGGGCTTCGTCGCCAATTTCGAGGCCATCAAGGCCAAGGGCGTGGACGCGATCTACGTGACCTCGACCAACGACGTCTTCGTGCTCGACGCCTGGCAGAAGGCCACCGGCGCAGTCGACAAGGTCGGCATCCTCGCCGATGGCAGCGCCGATTTCGCCAAGGCCGTGGGCCTTGAGAACGACATGAGCTCCTTCGGCATGGGCATGCGCACCAAGCGTTATTCCATGCTCGTCAAGGACGGCGTCGTCGCCTCGCTCAACATCGAGGACGGCCCGGGCAAGGCCGACGTCTCGGGCGCTGAGAACCTGCTGAAGCAGCTCTGAGCGTTCAGGCCGGGTCGACCGGCCACCGCATCGCATCGCAAGCGCCGCCCCGGTCTTTCCGGCCCGGGCGGCGTTGCCGTTTCAGAAACCGAGGACGCCGATGGCGCCGAGGAGGCCGATGCCGACCAGCGGCACGCCGGCGCGCACGGCATAGGTGGGGGTGCGGGCCGGCAGGACCTGGCGCAGGCGCTCGACGATGCGGCCGGCCTTGCGCGCCGCGCGCAGCGGCAGGGTCACGACGGCCGGCAGGCTGTCGCGGCAGATGGCGTGCTTGCGGACGTAATGGGGCACATGCCAGGTCGACCATGTCCCGGCGCGGAACAGGGCCGCATCGCCGGGCCGGAGCGTGCGGGGCGCTGCGCCGTCACCGGAGACGATCACCTCGCCCTCAATGATGTGGACGATCTCGTCGCCGCCGAAATACCAGCGGAAGGACCCGGCCGTGCAGTCCCAGACCATGGCGGAGGTGGTGCCGTCGGAGGAATCCGACCAGTGGCGGCAGCGGGCGACCGGCTGGCCGCCGATGATCCATTCGGGACGGATCGGGGCGGGATCAAGGTCGAGATAGGTGAGGCTCTCGGCAGAGAAAGGCGGCCGGCTCATGGTCGTCTCCTGTGTCATGCCGGGACACGCGCCCCGGTTGCGTCAGGAGATCGCAAGAGCCTTGCCGGTTCTCACGCCGGCGTGATGGCCTGCCGCCTCAGCGCGTCTTGAAGGGCGCCATGCCCATCCGCGCGAGCTCGTCGGCCCGCTCGTTCTCGGGATGGCCGGCATGGCCCTTCACCCAGTGCCAGGTGATCTCGTGCAGGTCGGCCACGTCGTCGAGGCGCTGCCAGAGCTCGGCATTCTTCACCGGCTTCTTGTCGGCGGTGCGCCAGCCATTGCGCTTCCAGCCGTGGATCCAGGTCATGATGCCGTTCTTCACGTACTGGCTGTCGGTGTGCAGGTCGACGCGGGAGGGCCGCTTCAGCGCTTCGAGGGCATTGATGGCCGCGAGCAGTTCCATGCGGTTGTTGGTGGTGACGGGTTCGCCGCCGTTCAGCTCCTTCACCACCTCGCCATAGCGCAGGATGGCGCCCCAGCCGCCGGGTCCCGGATTTCCCGAGCAGGCGCCGTCGGTGAAGATCTCGACGCGGCGCGGATCAGCAGCGGTGCTCATGCGAGGCCGTATTCGGTGGGGGAGGTGACCTTCTGGTGGAAGCGCAGCTTGCGCAGATATTCCAGCGGGTCCTTCGGCGTGACGACCGCCCCGGGCGGGACGTTCAGCCAGTCGACGAGCCGGGTGAGCAGGAAGCGCAGGGCCGAGCCGCGGGCGAGCAGCGGCAGCGCCGCGGTCTCGGCGGCGCTCAGCGGCCGCACCGCCTGGTAGGCGGCAATCATGGCCCGGCCCTTGGCGAAATCGAACTCGCTGTCGGGCGAGAAGCACCAGGCGTTGAGGCAGATGGCGAGGTCGTAGGCGAGGATGTCGTTGCAGGCGAAGTAGAAGTCGATGAGGCCCGACAGCCGGTCGTTCAGGAAGAAGACGTTGTCGTTGAACAGGTCGGCATGGATGACGCCGGTCGGCAGGTCCTTCGGCCAGGACACCTCGCAATGGGCAAGCTCGGCGGCGATCGTGGCGGCGAGGTTCGGCGCGACGGTGTCGGCGCGGTCCTTCGCGCGCTCGTAGAGCGGCCGCCAGCCCGGCACGGAGAGGGCGTTGACGCGGGTCAGGGCGAAGCCCGAGCCGGCGAGGTGGAGTTCGGCCAGCGCCTTGCCGACAGCGCCGCAATGCATGACCTGCGGGCGGCGGATCCACATGCCATCGAGAAAGGTGACGATGGCGGCGGGCCGTCCGGCAAGCTCGCCGAGCGTCTCGCCGTCCTTCATCCGGACGGGTTGAGGGCAGGTGAGGCCGCGGGCGGCCAGGTGCTCCATCAACCCGATGAAGAAGGGCAGGTCCTTCGGGTCGACGCGCTTCTCGTAAAGGGTGAGGATGAAGCTGCCGCCGGTGGTGTGGAGGAGGAAGTTCGAGTTCTCGACGCCCTCGGCGATGCCCTTGAACGAGAGCAGCGTCCCGATGTCGTAGCGCGCCAGATGGGCCGAGAGGTCCTCGGCGGTGACATCGGTATAGACGGCCATGGCAGGTCTCAGGCCGCCGCGTCGGGGCGCAGCTGGCGGGGCAGGGGGAAGAAGACGCTCTCGTCGGCGGTGGAGACGGTCTCGACCGAGACCTCGTAGCGCGCGGCGAAGGCCTCGATGATCTCCTCCACCAGCACCTCGGGGGCCGAGGCACCGGCGGTGATGCCGAGCGAGGCGATGGCGCCGAAGCGGTCCCAGTCGATGTCGGCGGCGCGCTGGACCAGGTCGGCGACGCGGCAGCCCTCGCGCTCGGCCACCTCGCGCAGGCGCTGCGAGTTGGAGGAGTTCGGCGCGCCGACCACGATCATCGCCTCGACATGCGGCGCCACGCGCTTCACCGCCTCCTGGCGGTTGGTGGTGGCGTAGCAGATGTCCTCCTTGTGAGGACCGACGATGGCGGGGAAGCGCTCGCGCAGGCAGTCGACGATCTCTCGGGTGTCGTCCACCGACAGGGTCGTCTGGGTGACGAAGGCGAGGGCCTCCGGGTCGCGCGGGGTGAAGGCGCGGGCATCCTCGATGGTCTCGACCAGGGTGACGGCCCCGGCGGGGAGCTGGCCCATGGTGCCGACGACCTCGGGGTGGCGGGCATGGCCGACCAGCACCACCTCGCGGCCGCGGCGATGGTGGATCTCCGCCTCGCGATGAACCTTGGTCACCAGCGGGCAGGTGGCGTCGATGGCGAGGAAATTGCGCTCCTGCGCCTCGGCCGGCACCGATTTCGGCACGCCATGGGCTGAGAAGATGACGGGGGCGGCGGTGTCGGGGATCTCGTCGAGCTCCTCGACGAAGACGGCGCCCTTGGCCTTCAGCCCGTCGACGACGAAGCGGTTGTGGACGATCTCGTGGCGGACATAGACCGGCGGACCGTAGAGCTTGAGGGCCTGCTCGACGGCGTCGATGGCCCGCACCACGCCGGCGCAGAAGCCACGCGGCGAACACAGCAGGATCTTCAGCGGCGGCTTCGGCAAGGCGCTCTCCGGATGAGACGCTCCCGTTTCGGGGGAAGCGGCGCGCCTGTCAAGGCGAGGCGCTTCAGGCGGCGCGCGGCAGGGATGCGCGCGGCTGCCTGACACGGCGGAAGACCGCGACGATCTCGTGCCGCGTGCAGGGGATGGCGCCCATGGCGATGGCGCGGCGCCGCTCGAAACCGGTGAGGTCGTAATGCGGGGCGCTGGTCTTCGGCGGACCCTGGTAGATCAGCCGGTGGACGCCCATGGCGCGGGCGAAACGGTGCAGCTCCTCCTCGGTATCGGCGAGGAGGTGGCACCATTTGAGGCCCTGCCAGTCCCAGATGGGATCGTCGACGTAGACGGCCATCGGAACCTCAGGCGGCGAGAAGACCGGCCGAGCCGAGCGCGGCGTTCTGGCGCGCCGTGACCGTCTCCAGCGAGAACTGGTCGATCTGCTCGTTGAACAGCCGATAGAAGTTCATCTCCGCCTTCAGATGCAGGAAGACGCCGCCGAGGCCGATGGCAGCACGGTCCATCAGCACGAATTCCTGCGGGATGGTCACCGGCCCCTTTTCCTTCAGCGCCTTGTGGACGGTGAAGGCCTCGCGCCGCCCATATTCGCCAGGCGAGATGCCGTCGGCGATGGAGCGCACGCGGTCGTCGAGCAGCGGGCCGTAGATGAAGCGCGCCCACAGGTTCAGGATGTCGATGAGGTCGCGGTTGAGGTTGCGGAAGCCCCAAGTCTCGTAGGCATGGACGATGCGCGCATCGTCGTTCGACTCCAGGCCCTTGTAGAGGTCGATCACCGCGCCGATGAAGCGCGGCGGGAAGATGCGGATGCAGCCATAGTCGAGAAGGTTGATGCCGCCGGGCTCGCCCGCCTCCTCGAAGACCGTGTAGTTGCCGAGATGCGGGTCGCCGTGGATGACGCCGATCGCGGTGAAGGGGTGCCACCAGGCCCGGAACATGGCGGTGGCCAGCCGGTTGCGGATCTCCAGCGACTTGTCGACATGGCTCAGCATCTTGGTGCCGTCGAGCCATGAGAGGGTCAGGAGGCGGCCGGTGGAGAGCTCGTCGCGCACGTCGGGCACGCGCACCAGCGGCTCGTCGGCAAGGACGCCGCGATAGAGTGCGGCATTCTTCGCCTCGCGCCGGTAGTCCAGCTCCTCGCGGACGCGCGCGCCGATCTCCTTGATGATCTCGCGGGTGTCGACCGCCGGATCCATGCGGCGATGGATGGCGAAGAGCACCTCGAGCTGGGCGAGGTCGGCCTCCACCGCCGACTGCATGTCGGGGTACTGGAGCTTGCAGGCGAGGGCCATGCCGTCATGGGCGGTGGCGCGGTGGACCTGCCCGAGCGAGGCGGCGGCCGACGGCATCTTGTCGAAGCTCGCGAACTTGCGCTCCCAGTCGGCCCCGAGCTCCGCCATCATGCGGCGCTTGACGAAGGCGGGGCCCATAGGCGGGGCCTCGGACTGCAGCTTCTGCAATTCCTCGGCATATTCCGGCGGCAGGACTTCCGGGATGGTGGCGAGGAGCTGCGCCACCTTCATGATCGGCCCTTTGAGGCCGCCCAGCGCCCGGGTGAGCTCCGCCGCGTTCTTCTCGCGGTCGAGATTGGCGCCGAAGAGGCGCGCCGCGGCGATGGAGGCGGCAGCGCTCGCCACATTGGTGCCGACGCGGGCATAGCGCGACAGGCGTCCGGTCAGACGGTTGGCTTCGTCGTCGCGTGGGGGCATGCGGTGCGTCCTCGTGCTGTCGAGGGGCACATAGGGTGCCGGTGCCCCGGTTTCGAGGGGGCTAAGGCTTGGCGAGAGCTTTCAGCGTGGAGGCGTACTTCGTCATCACCTCGTCCATGATCCGCCGAACATCATCGTTCATCGGTTTTTGACCCGTGACAACGATCCCCTGCTCGGCGCTCGCGGTTACGCGGACCTTGCCAGGACCTGCCGGAGCGTCGACATCCGGCAGGACGAGGTCGATCCGGTCCGCGACCTTGCGAAACGAAAACCGCATGGCGTACTCCCTTCCATCGAGAGCATACCATAGGTTGTGATTGTCGCGAGCGCTCCCGCAACCCCCCCCGCCTAGCCCTCCATCGCCTCCAGCTCGTCGATCAGCCGGGCAATCACGCCCAGACCGCCCTGCCAGAAGGCGGGATCGCGCGCGTCGAGGCCGAAGGGCGCCAGGAGCTCGGCATGATGCTTGGTGCCGCCGGCGGAGAGCATGGCGAGGTAGCGCTCGGCGAAGCCTGAATCGGCCTGCTCGTAGACGGCATAGAGCGAGTTCACGAGGCAGTCGCCGAAGGCATAGGCGTAGACGTAGAAGGGCGAGTGGATGAAGTGCGGGATATAGGCCCAGAAGGTCTCGTAGCCCGGCTTCAGCTCGATGGCGGGGCCAAGGCTCTCCCCCTGGACGCTCATCCAGGCCGCGCAGATGTCATCGGCGGTGAGTTCGCCGTCGCGGCGCGCCGCGTGGATCTTCCGCTCGAAGGAGTAGAAGGCGATCTGCCGCACCACCGTGTTGATCATGTCCTCGACCTTGGAGGCGATCAGCGCCTTCTTCTGGACGGGATCGGTGGTGCCTTTCAGGATCGCCTTGAAGGTCAGCATCTCGCCGAAGACGGAGGCCGTCTCGGCAAGGGTCAGCGGGGTCGGCGCCATCAGCGCGCCGTTCGGCGCGGCGAGCACCTGGTGGACGCCGTGGCCGAGCTCGTGGGCGAGGATCATCACGTCGCGCGGCTTGCCCTGGTAGTTCAGCAGCACGAAGGGATGGGCCGAGGGCACCGTCGGATGGGCGAAGGCGCCCGGCGCCTTGCCGGGGCGCACCGGCGCGTCGATCCAGCCCTCGTTGAAGAAGCGGCTGGCAATGTCGGCAAGCTGGGGCGAGAAACCGCCATAGGCGGAGAGAACGGTGTCACGCGCCTCGGTCCAGGCGATGGTGCGCTGCTCGACCTTCGGCAGCGGCGCATTGCGATCCCAGTGCGGCAGGGTGTCCATGCCGAACCACTTGGCCTTCAGCCGGTAGTAGCGGTGCGACAGGCTCGGATAGGCCTCGCGCACGGCAGCGACCAGCGCATCGACCACCTCGCGCTCGACGCGGTTGGCGAGGTGGCGGGAATCGGCAACGTCCTCGAAGCCGCGCCAGCGATCGGAGATTTCCTTGTCCTTCGCCAGGGTGTTGGTGATGAGGGCGAAGGTGCGCAGGTTCTCCTTGAAGGTGACGGCGAGGGCCTCCGAGGCCTTGCGGCGGGTCTCCTCGGCGCTGTCCTGCAGCAGGTTCAGTGTCGGCTCCAGCGGCAGCTTCTCTCCGTCCACGTCGAAGCGCAGGCTCGCCATGGTCTCGTCGAAGAGGCGGTTCCAGGCAGCGCGGCCGGTCATCGCCTTCTCGTGGAAGAGCTTCTCGATCCGGTCGTCGAGCTGGAACGGCTTGTCCTTGCGGATGTCCTCCAGCCAGGGCCGATAGCGCGCCAGCGGCTCGCGGCTGATGGCCTGGTCGAGCAGCGTGTCGTCGATGCGGTTCAGCTCGAGGGTGAAGAACAGCAGGTGGGAGGAGATCGCGGTGATCTTCTCCTGGATGTCGCCGTAGAACTTCACCCGCTTCGGGTCGGTCGTATCGCCGGCATAGACGAGCCCGGCATAGGAGGCGAGGCGGCCGAGCCGGTCCTCCAGCCGCTCGAAGCGCGTCACCGCATCCATGAGGTCGGCGGTCGCGCCGGGGCCGCGGGTGACGGCCTCGAGCCGGCCCTTGAACGCGGCCTCGAAGGCCATGGCCTCGGTCTCGGCGGCCTGCAGGTCCTCGCCGATCGCCGGATCGTCCATGTCGCGGTACAGGGCGGTCAGGTCCCATTCCGGCAGGGCGCCGACGGCCTCGTCGGCGCGGCCGCGCGAGGCGGCGCTTTTCGAGGCGGCGTCGTTGACGGAGCGGCGCATGGGGGCCTCCTGAAGCTGCGGCGGACAGGAGGCTGTATGGGCGTTCCGTCCCAGCGGATCAATGTCCGCGGGGCTGGCCGAAGTCCTCTGGCGCGACCCGTTGCCGATCGGCAACGTCGGCGCTCAGCCCGTGGCGGCGAAGACCTGCGGAGCGGCGTCGGCGACGGTGCGCTTGCGGAAGCGGACCAGCGTGTAGACGCCGAACAGGGCGACGCGGCGGCGCTCCACCACCTCCATGCCGCCATGGTTTGCCGCCCAGGCCTCGAGCCGGTGGAAGGGGAATTCCGGGCGCAGGCCGAAAGCGTGGGCGTGCTTGGAGAACCAGCGCTCGACAGCGGCGGCGAGGCCCTTCTCGGAATAGAGATGGTTGACCAGGATGATCTCGCCGCCGGGCTTCAGCACCCTGGCGCATTCGTCGAGGACGCGCTCGGGACGCTCGACGAGGGTGATGACGAACTGCGCGGTGATGGCGTCGAACATGCCATCGGGAAAGGCGAGGTCATGGGCGTCCATGACCTGCACGTCCTTCACATGCGGGAAGGCGCCGCTCGCCATGCGGTCGCGGGCGCGGGCGACCATCGGTTCCGAGAGATCGATGCCATAGACCTCGTGGTCCGGGCCGTAGTCCTGGAAGGACAGGCCGGTGCCGACGCCGAGCTCCAGGATGCGGCGGCCGGCGCGCTTGGCAGCATCGGTCGCGGCGCGGCGGCCGCTCTCGAAGATGGGGCCGCAGACGGCGTCGTAGATCGGCGCCCAGCGCGCATAGGCGCGTTCCATCGTGTGGCGATCGAGATCTCCGGCCATGCGGCCCTCCCGGCAATGAGGCCCGGCCGAATCCCGGGCGGCTGAGGGCGGAGCGCTAGCAGCGGCGGACGACAGTTCGACGACAGGATGTCGCAGGCGTCTCGCGCCGCTCCGGCAACCTGTCACAAAAGCGCAGCGGGAATCTGGTCTGGCTCCCCGCAAACGATCTGGCGGAGCCACGCATGACGGTGAAGCGGCACAGGGCCCTGTTCATCTCCGACGTCCATCTGGGCGCCCGAGGCTCGCAGGCGCAACTCCTGATCGACTTCCTGCGCCACAACGAGGCGGATGTCGTCTATCTCGTCGGCGACATCGTCGACGGCTGGCAGCTGAAGCGCGGCTGGTACTGGCCGCAGGCCCACAATGACGTGGTGCAGAAGCTCCTGCGCATGGTCCGCAAGGGCAGCCACCTCATCTACCTGCCGGGCAATCACGACGAGTTCCTGAGGGACTATTTCGGCACGCATTTCGGCGGCATCGAGGTGATGGACCGCATCGTCCACGAGGCGGCCGACGGCAAGCGCTACCTGGTCATCCACGGCGATGCCTTCGACGTGGTCGTCATGCACGCCCGCTGGCTCGCCCATCTCGGCGACTGGGCCTATGACGCCGCGCTCTACTGCAACCGCTGGGTCAATTTCGTCCGCCGCAGGCTCGGCCTGACCTACTGGTCGCTCTCGGCCTGGGCCAAGCTGAAGGTGAAGAAGGCGGTGAACTTCATCGGCGCCTTCGAGGAGGCGCTGGCGCTGGAGGCCCGCCGCCAGAAGGTCGACGGCGTCATTTGCGGCCATATCCACCACGCCGCCATCAAGGACCAGCTCGGCATCCGCTACATGAATTGCGGCGACTGGGTGGAGAGCTGCACCGCGCTCGCCGAGAGTCACGACGGCCGCTTCGAGATCATCCGCTGGACCGTTCCGGTCGCCTCTCCGGCAAGCCTGCCGGAGGAGGAGCCGGCCCTCGTGCCGACGCCGCTCGCCATGCCCGGGCGGCCCAAGGTGGAGGCCTGAGGCCCATGCGCGTCGCCCTCGCCACCGATGCCTGGGCCCCGCAGATCAACGGTGTGGTCCGATCGCTGACCGAAACGGCGGCGGCGCTCGGCCCCCTGGGGCACAGCGTTGAGTTTATCACCCCCGAGGGCCTGCCGAGCTGGCCCTTGCCGACCTATCCGGACATTCGCCTTGCCATCGGCGCGGGGGCGGCGGTCGCCGAGCGGCTCGACCGCCTCGCCCCCGACGCGCTGCACATCGCCACGGAAGGGCCGATCGGTCATGCGGCGCGGCGCTGGGCCATGGCCCGGCGCCTGCCTTTCACCACGAGCTATCACACCCGCTATCCCGAATATGTGCGGGCCCGCGCGCCCGTCCCCGAAGCGTTGACCTATGCCTGGCTGCGCCACTTCCACGGGCCGGCCTCGCGCACCCTGGTGCCGACCGAGACCATGCGGCGCGAGCTCGCCTCCTGGGGCTTCCGGAACCTGTCGGTCTGGTCGCGCGGCGTCGATTCAAGGCTGTTCCGGCCACGGGACCTTGAGCCCGTCGCCTGGCCGCGCCCGCTGATGCTGAGCGTCGGCCGCGTCGCGGTAGAGAAGAACCTCGAGGCCTTCCTCTCGCTCGACCTGCCGGGCACCAAGGTGGTGGTCGGCGACGGCCCGCAGCGCGTGGCGCTGGAGCAGCGCCATCCCGAGGCCGTGTTCCTCGGCTCGCGCACCGGCGAGGCGCTTGCCGAGATCTATGCGAGCGCCGACGTCTTCGTCTTCCCGAGCCTGACCGATACCTATGGCAATGTCATGCAGGAGGCGCTCGCCTCCGGCGTGCCTGTGGCGGCCTTCCCCGTGGCGGGCCCGCTCGACGTCATCACCGATCCGGCGGTCGGTGTGCTCGATGCCGATCTCGCGGTGGCGATTCGCCGGGCGCTGACGCTGGACCGGGCGGCCTGCCGCGCCTTCGCGCTGACCCGCAGCTGGGAGGCCGCGGCGCGCCAGTTCGCCAGCGCGCTTGCGCCTTTCGCGAGCGTCGCGCGGGCGGCCTGATCCGTTCCCGGCCAGGGCGTTAGAGGGCCGTTAACCCGACCTTAAGCGGCGACAACCACCTTCTCCCGAATCGAGACATCCGCATCGGGAGTGCATGCCCATGACCACCATCCTCATCTGCGACGACGATCCGGTGCAGCGCCGGCTGGTGGAAGCGATGGTGCGCAAGTTCGGCTACGAGCCGCGGATGTGCGAGAACGGCGAGCAGGCGATGCAGGTCCTCGCCGCCGAGGGTGACTCGATCGACCTCGTGCTGCTCGACCTCGTCATGCCCGAGCGTGACGGCATGGGCGTCCTGGCCGCCATGCGCGAGGAAGGCATCGTCAAGCCGGTCATCGTCCAGACGAGCCAGGGCGGCATCGACACCGTCGTCAACGCCATGCGGGCGGGCGCGACCGATTTCGTGGTGAAGCCGGTGGGCGCCGAGCGCCTCTCCGTCTCGATCAAGAACGCCCTGAAGACCGAGGCCCTCGTCGCCGAGGTGCAGCGCCTGAAGCGCAAGGCCGAGGGCACGCTGTCGTTCAAGGACATCGTCACCCGTTCGCCGCGGATGCAGCCGCTGCTCAAGATGGCCGAGAAGGCCGCCGCCTCGATGATCCCGGTGATGATCGAGGGCGAGAGCGGCGTCGGCAAGGAGCTGCTCGCCCGCGCCATTGCCGGCTCCGGCGAGCGCCGCGGCAAGCCCTTCGTCGCGGTCAATTGCGGCGCCATCCCGCAGAACCTCGTCGAGAGCATCCTGTTCGGCCACGAGAAGGGCGCCTTCACCGGCGCCACCGAGAAGCACACCGGCAAGTTCGTCGAGGCCCATGGCGGCACGCTCTTCCTCGACGAGGTGGGTGAGCTGCCGCTCGAGACGCAGGTGAAGCTGCTGCGTGCCATCCAGGAGGGCGAGGTCGACCCGGTCGGCGCCAAGCGCCCGGTGAAGGTCGATATCCGCATCATCTCGGCCACCAACCGCGACCTCATCAAGGCGGTGAAGGACGGCCATTTCCGCGAGGACCTCTATTACCGCCTCTGCGTCTTCCCGATGACCCTACCGCCGCTGCGCGAGCGGGCCGAGGACATTCCCGACCTCGTCCGACATTTCCTGGCGCGGATCGCGGCGGAGGAAGGCAAGCGCATCCGCGGCGTCCAGCCCGCCGTTTTCGGCCTGCTCTCCGCCTATCCCTGGCCGGGCAACGTCCGCCAGCTGGAGAATGCGGTCTTCCGCGCCGTCGTGCTCTGCGATGGCGATGAGCTGTCGGTCGCCGATTTCCCGCAGATCGCCGCCCAGGTCGATGGCTACGAGGTGGTGGTGCCGCTCGCCCCGCCGCCGGTCATCGCCGCCCCCAGCATCCAGCCGGCCATGATGGCCCAGCCGGCCATGATCGTGCCGGGCGCCTCCATCGCGCTGGTCGACGAGGCCGGCCATGTCCGGCCGATGGAGCAGATCGAGACCGACGCGCTGCGTTTCGCCATCGACCATTATCGCGGGCAGATGTCGCAGGTCGCCCGCCGGCTCGGCATTGGCCGCTCGACGCTCTATCGCAAGCTGAAGGATCTCGGCCTCGAAGAAGGCTCGGAGGCCGCCGAGGAGGTGTGACCTCGAAGCCGCGCGGCGCGGAATTCGCGGAGGACCAAGACTTCGTGGCTTGATCGCTCCGCGACACATGACGGAAAAACGGGCGGTTTCAAAGAATGGGCGATCCGGCCGGATTCGCCGGGACGTGAGGGGACGGGAATGCAGCTGCGCTCGGCTTTGCTCGCTTGTGCCCTGGTGGGTGCGACGGGGCTCGCGACCCGTGCCGAGGAGGCCGACCGGTTCCGTCTCGCGGCCTGGGAGGTCGAGCAGGCCATTCCGCGCCCCGAGCTCGGAGAGGTCGGTCCGCTGAAGCCGGCCGATTTCGGTCTTGCCGCCTTCCCCGTCTCGCCGCTCGTCGCCGAGGCCAACAATCCCGACGACGAGGCTCCGGAGACGGTGCAGGCCCCGCCGGTGCCGCAGCCGACCGAGGCGGATTTCGCCGCCATGCCGGACGATCCGCCGAGCCTCGTGGAGGCCGGCCAGCCTGATCCCGCCATCACCGCCGAGCGCGTTGCCCAGCAGCTGCGCGTGCTGCTCGCCCGGCCGGGCGGCGACCGGGCCCTGCAGCAGGGCTTCAATCCCTTCTATGCCGGACGCGCCTACCAGCCGCTCTTCGTCAAGGACGGCATCATCTCCGAGCGCGGCCAGCAGGTGCTGAACCGCCTGTCCCGGGCCGGCGAGGACGGGCTCGACCCCTCCGCCTATCGCATCGACCTGCCGACGGGCCAACGGAACGCCGAAAGCGTCGCCCGCCTCGAACTGGCGCTGGCCCAGGCCGTGGCGCGCTATGCCTCCCACGCCTCCGGCGGCCGTACCGACCCCAAGCGCCTCTCAGGCTATTTCGACGTGGCGCCGCCGCGCATCGAGACCAGCGCGGCGCTGACGACCCTTGCCGGCGCGACGGACGTTGCCGCCGCCATCGACGGGTTCAACCCGCCGCACGAGGGCTTCCGGGCGCTGCGCGCCAAGCTCATCGAGATGCGCGGCGAGCGCCGCGAGATGACGACGACCGAGGCGTCGCGCCTCCATGCGCTGCGCGAGCGCGACCTCATCGCCAATCTGGAGCGCTGGCGCTGGCTGCCGCGGACCCTCGGCGAGACCCATATCTGGGTGAATTCGCCCGACTACCACGTCAATGTGGTGCGCGAGGGCCAGGTCATCCATCGCACCCGCGCCGTCATGGGCCGCCCGGAGACGCAGACGCCGGTCTTCTCCGACGCCATGAGCTTCATCGTCTTCAACCCGTCCTGGCACGTGCCGCATTCCATCGTGCGGCGCTCGATGCTGGGCTCGGCGGCGCGCAACGGCGGCTATTTCGCCCGCCGCGGCATCCAGGTCATGCAGGGCGGCCGGGTGGTCGATGCCTCGACCATCAACTGGGCCTCCGCCAATATCGGCCGCTACTCCTTCCGCCAGCCGCCGGGCACTGCCAATGCGCTGGGGCGGATGAAATTCATGTTCCCCAACCGCCACGCGGTCTACCTGCACGACACGCCGTCGCGCTCCTATTTCGCCCACAGCAATCGCGCGCTGTCGAATGGCTGCGTCCGCGTGCAGAACCCGGAGGAGCTGGCCGAGCTCCTGCTCGGCATTGCCCTGCCCGGCGACAGCTGGTCCACGGCCCGGATGCGCAGCATCTATGGCTCGGGCGAGCGCACGGTGCGCTTCCGCCAGGCCATTCCGATCCACCTCGTCTATTTCACCATGACAGTGGATGCGACAGGAAAGCTTGTTGAGCTCCCGGATGTCTATGGCCACAATGCCCGGGTCCGTGCCGCCCTGACGGGGGTGCGCGGCTGAAGGTTTCGTTCACCACGCGGGCAGGGGGCGTGCGTGCCGCAGCATGATTTCGCCACTTTTGCTGCCTACCGCTCACGCTGCCGTGAACGGTCGCATGGTTTGCGCGCCGTTGACGGATGTCAGGGATCTTTAACCGTTCCCGGCGATGATGCGTTCACCATGGCCGTCCGACGGCCCTGGTCCCATGCCTCGTGCAGCGACAGAGCCAGGTCATAGTGCCCTCATTCCACCGAACCGTGCCTGGCCTGGTTTCGCGCAATGCCTTGCGCGCCTGCGCCACCGTCACTCTCGGTGTCGGCTTCCTGATCGCCATCAGCAATTCGACGCAGACCGTCGTCGCCAACGGCGATACGCGCACCCTCTCCATGCTGCACAAGCATACGGGCGAGGAGATCCTCATCACCTTCAAGCGCAACGGCCGCTACGACCAGGATGCGCTGAACAAGCTCAATTGGTTCCTGCGCGACTGGCGTCGCGACGAGCCGACGCGGATGGATCCGCACCTCTTCGACATCGTCTGGGAGGTTTACCGCTCGGTCGGCGCGCAGTCGCAGATCCACGTCGTCTCGGCCTATCGCTCCGCCGGCACCAACGCGATGCTGCGCCGCCGCTCCCGCGCCGTCGCCCAGCAGTCCCGGCACATCACCGGCCAGGCGATGGACTTCTACATCCCCGGCGCGTCGATGACCCGTGTTCGCGAGGCCGGCATGCTGCTGCAGCGCGGCGGCGTCGGCTTCTACCCGGGCTCGGCCAACCAGTTCGTCCACATGGACACCGGCTCGGTCCGCCATTGGCCGAAAGTGTCGCGCGACTATCTCGCCCGCCTCTTCCCTGACGGTCGCACCGTCCACATCCCGTCCGATGGCCGCCCGATGGCCGGCTTCGACACGGCGCTGGCCATGGTGCGCGCCCGCGGCGGCAGCGCCTCGCGCTTCTATGATTCCCGCGCCGATGAGGCCGTGAGCTACGACGACGATGACGACAGCGCCCGCGGCGGCGTCGTTCGCCAGCGCAGCTCGTCCATGGGCCTCTTCGCCGGCCTGTTCGGCAACCGCCAGCAGCAGGCTGCGCCCGCGCCCCAGCCGGCGGCCCCCGCTCCGGCCCCGGCGCCCGCCGCCGAACCTGCTCCGGCGCCCGCCGCCGCCGCACCGGCCCAGCCGGTGCCGACCACGATCAACCAGCCGGCTCCGGGCCGACCGGTGCAGATCGTCACCAATGCCCCGCCGCGGATGCAGATCGCTGCCGCTCCGCTGCCGCTGCGCGCGCCGCCCGCCGCCGAGCGCCTGCGCGGCAATGCGGAGGAGGAGGCCGAGCCGCGCCTCGTCGCCGCGCCGCTGCCCGCCGCGCGCCCGACTCTGCCCGGCAATGCCGTGGCCCAGGCGCCAGAGCCGCCGACCCGCCCGACCGTCCTTGCCGAGCCGACCACGGTCGCCCAGGCCCCGCTGCCGCCGTCGCGTCCGCAGGTCCTCGCCGCCGCCTCGGCGCAGCCCACCTTGCCGCCGCTCATCACCACGGGTGAGCAGCGCGGCCGCCAGGCCGAGGGCGAGCCCGCCCCGGCCATGGCTCTGGCCTTCGCCTCGCCGTCGCAGCCGGTCACGCTGCCCGGCCAGGGCTCGCTCCAGGGTCCGCAGCCGCGCCCAGCCCAGGCCGTGCGGGCTGCGCCCCATGCTCCTGTCCAGGCTGCCGCGGCCCCCGCCACCGCGCCGCGTCCCGCCGCCCGCCCGACCCGCGTCGCCGCGCCCGCCATGGTGCCGCCGAACATCAACGGGCCGCGTGGCACCCTCGTCTTCGCCCGCCAGACCACCGATCGCGCCGTTCCCGCAGCGGCCCTGCAGGCGCCGGACCCGCGCGAGCGCCAACTGCTCCAGCAGCCGGCCCAGGTCGTCGCCATGACCTTCTCGTCGGCCGCCCCGGCCACTGTGCCGACCCAGCGCTTCAGCGGCGAGGCCGTCGCCTCGCTCCGCACGCTGGAATTCGCCGAGCCGGCCGCTCCGGCCCGTCAGCGCGGCGCCTGGCTCTCGCGCTGAGCCCCGTCAGGCGCGGCAAGCGCGCCTGCCCTGCACCGCAGCCCGTGGCGAACCATCCCGCGCCCGTCGCATCGTCGCTGTCCGCCGTTCTTCACGCCGCGTGGCCCCTCAGGGGCCACGCCCCGTCCGGCGCCGATGGATGCCATGGATCTCACCCGCCTCATTCCCGTCGCCCTCGCCGTGCTGTGGGGGCTCAACTGGCCGGCGGTGAAGATCGGCCTGTCGGAGGTCCCGCCCTTCGCCTTGCGCACGGTGGGCATGGGCGCGGGGGCGCTGATCCTCATCGCGCTCGCCGCGCTGCTCGGGCGGTCGCTGAAGGTCGCCCGCGCCTCCTGGGTGCCGCTGATCATTTCCGGCGCCTTCAACATCGCCCTGTTCAATCTCGCGGTGGTCTTCGCCCAGCTCAACACCACGACGTCGCGGGCGGCCATCCTCACCTTCACGACGCCGCTCTGGGCCATCGTCCTGGCCTGGGCCTTCCTCGGCGAGAGGCTCGACCGGCTGCGGCTGCTGGCGCTGCTGGTGGGACTGACGGGCATCGCGGTTCTGGCCGCGCCGGTCTTCACTGGCGGCATCAGCGCGCTCGGCATTCTCTTCCCGATGATCGCGGCGGTGAGCTGGGCGGCGGGGTCGGTCTACCAGAAGTCACACCCGATCGACGCGGATCGGGTGACCATGACTGGCTATCAGCTGCTGCTGGCCTCGGCCATCGCGGCGGTGGGCTATGTCTTGAGCGGCGAGACCATGCCGACGCATTTGTCGCCGCGGGTCGTGGGCGCGATCGCCTATCACGTGATCGGCGCGACGGCGATGGCCTACTGGCTGTGGTTCACGCTGCTGAACCGCGTGTCGGTGGGGGCGGCCTCGCTCACCACCTTCGCCATTCCGGTGGTCGGGGTGATCGGCGCGATGGTGCTGGTCGGCGAACGGCCGAGCCTTGCCGACTATGTCGGCTTCGCCGCGGTCATCACCGCAGCGGGGATCGCCATGTGGGCCGCCCGGCCGAAGCCGGGCTGACCGAGGGGGGACGAGGCCGGAAGGCCTCAGGCCATGCCGAGAGCCTGCAGGTAGAGCTCGAGGATCGCCTCCTGCTCCATGCGCTCGTCGCGGTCCTGCTTGCGCAGCGAAATGATCTTGCGCAGCACCTTGGTGTCGAAGCCGTTGGCCTTGGCCTCGCCGTAGACGTCCTTGATGTCGTCCGACAGCGCCTTCTTCTCCTCCTCGAGCCGCTCGATGCGCTCGATGATGGACTTCAGCTGATCGGCGGCGACGCTCTGGGTATCGACCATGCCCTGCTCCGGATCGGGTGGGTGAACGGGAGCCGCACTGGTTCGCGAATTCAGCCCGCCGGGTCAAGCCGCGGAGCGCTTGTCCACAGGCCGCGGGCTGCCTATGGATCGGCGACCCGCTTGGCCAAGGCTCCATGACCGCTTCGCCGTCCCCCTCCGATCCCGTCGCTCCCGCAGCTCCCGTGGTGCCGGTCTCCCGCGCCGGGGCCTATCTGGCGCTGGCGGCGGGGGCCATCGCGCTCGGAATCTCGCCTGTCTTCGTGCGCCTCGCCGATGTCGGCCCCTTCGCCTCGGCCTTCTGGCGGGCGCTGCTGGCGCTGCCCGTCCTGTTCCTGTGGATGCGGATCGAGGACCGCGGCCGGCCGGACCGCCCCGGCCCGACGCTCGCTGTCGGCCTCGCCGGCCTGTTCTTCGCCGGCGACCTGTTCTTCTGGCACCTCTCCATCCTCAACACGACCATCGCCAACTCGACCTTCCTAGCCACGACCGCGCCGGTCTGGGTGATCCTGGTGGCCTGGCTGTGGTTCCGCGACCGCATCTCCGGGTCGACGGTGGCGGGCCTCGCCCTGTGCCTTGCGGGCGGCGCGGCGCTGCTCGGCGACAGCCTGCAGGTCGATCGCAGCCGGCTCCTTGGGGACGCCTATGGCCTGGCGACCGGCGTCTTCTTCGGCCTCTATTTCCATGCCGTGCGGGCAGGGCGGGCGACGCACGGGGCGGCGCGGCTCACCTTCCAGTCCAGCGCGGTGACGGCGGCGGTGCTCTTCGTCATCGCCGTGGCGCTGGAGCCGCGGATCCTGCCGCAGACGACGCAGGGCTGGCTTGCCGTGCTGGCGCTGGGCATGCTGACCCATGCGGCGGGGCAGGGGCTCCTGTCGGTGGCGCTCGGCACGCTGCCCACCATCTTCTCCTCGCTGGTCATCTTTCTCGAGGCGGTGATCGCCGCCGTCTTCGCCTGGGCGGTGCTGGGCGAGGCCCTGACCCTGACGCAGGTCGCCGGCGGAGCCTCGATCATGCTGGGGATCTGGGTGGCGCGGCCGCGATGAGGCGTCTGGCGGCCCTCCTGCTGCTGGTCGCGGTCGTGCTGACGACCCGGCCGGGCGCGGCGAGGGCGGAGGGCGCGACGGTCGAGACGCTGGAACAGGCCATCTGCCGGCTGATCGAGACCGGCGCGCGCCGGCACCACCTGCCCATCCATTTCTTCACGCGGCTGATCTGGGCAGAAAGCCGGTTCCGCATCCGCGCGGTGAGCCCGGCGGGCGCGCAGGGCGTCGCCCAGTTCATGCCGGGCACGGCGCGCGAGCGGGGCCTTGCCGATCCCTTCGATCCCGAACAGGCGATCGCTGCCTCGGCCGCGCTGCTCGCCGATCTGAGGGGCCAGTTCGGCAATCTCGGCCTCGCCGCCGCCGCCTACAATGCCGGGCCGACACGGGTGCAGACCTTCCTCGATGGCCGCGGTGGCCTGCCGATGGAGACCCAGTCCTATGTGTTCCAGATCACCGCCCGGACGGCGGAGGACTGGGCGGAGGACCGCCGACGCCGCGCATCGCCCGCCGGCGAGGTGCAGGACCAGCCGCCGCATCCCTGCCTGATGGTCACCGCGCTGCTGCGCCGGCCGGGCGACATGCTGGCCGGCGTCGAGGGGCCCTTCGCGCCCTGGGGCGTGCAGCTTGCCGGCAATTTCTCCCGCGCTGTGGCGCTGGCCAGCTACCAGCGGGCGCGCGGCCGCCTCGCCGGCATCCTCGGCGATGTCCAGCCAATGGTGCTCGGCTCGCGCCTCAGGCACCGGGGGCGGGCGGTCTTCTACCGGGTGCGCGTGCCGGCCCCGACTCGCGCCGCGGCGAACACGCTGTGCGACCGCATCCGTGCCGCCGGCGGGGCCTGCATCGTGCTGCGCAACTGAAGCTTTCCCGCCTTCGTTGACAGGTCCTGCGGTATCAAGGAAAAGCCAAAGAGGTGGACCACAAGGCGCCGATGACTCGCACCCCTTTCCGTGGACTTGCGCTTCTTCTCGGCCTTCTCGCGGGCGGCTTCTGGCTCGCCGGCACGACAGCGGCCAGCGCCGACCTTCGCCTGTGCAATTCCACCGGCAGCCGTGTCGGCGCCGCCATCGGCTACAAGGACGGCGAGGGCTGGACCACCGAGGGCTGGTGGAACATTCCGCCGCGCTCCTGCGAGATCATCCTGCGCGGTCCCCTCGTCGCGCGCTTCTACTATCTCTACGCCGTCGACTACGACCAGGGCGGCGAATGGTCGGGGCGGGCCTTCATGTGCTCGCGCGACAAGGAATTCACCATCCGCGGCATCGAGCAGTGCCTCGCCCGCGGCTATGACCGCCTCGGCTTCTTCGAGGTCGACACCCAGGACCAGCGGCAGTGGACGGTGCAGCTGACCGATGAAGGCCAGCGGCCGCAGACGCAGCCGCCCATGGCCTCGCCGGGCCAGCCGCCGACGCCGCAGCGCCGTCCGGATGCGGTGCCGGCCGCGACGCCGGCCCGGCCGACGCCGCTGCCCAATGCGCCCGCGGGCCCCTCCGGCTCGGGCACGGTCCAGGGGGGCGTGCCGGCCTTCACGGCGCCGCGGTGATGCGACTGCCGAGTGCGTTGCAAGACCCGCCGCCTTGCGCTACGCGTCAATCCATACCGGGCTGGCTTGCAGGGAGTTGAACCATGGCCTCCGAACCGCGTGTCGACGGCACCGCTCCGATGGACTACGCCGAGCACGAGCGCACCTATGCCTTCTTCACGGGCCTGACCAAGTGGGGCACGATCTCCCTGGTCATCCTGATGACCCTGATGGCGATCTTCCTGCTCTGACCCGTCGTATGTGACGGAACGTCTCCAGCTTTATCCCTGCATGGGATAGCGCCGAGGAGACCCGGAACACCCGCCTTCGAGGGGCGGCGGGTGTCTTGCGGACTGCCACAACAGCCCTTCGAACACGCCCGTCCAGGGTGGAGCGGAGGAGCATTCGATGCGGATCGCGATCCCCAGGGAGACGGAGGCGGGTGAACCGCGCGTTGCCGGTACTCCCGACACGGTGAAGCGGCTGAAGGGCCTGGGTGCCGACGTCGTGGTCGAGCCCGGTGCGGGCCTGGCGGCCGGCATCACCGATGCCGATTTCGAGGCGGCTGGCGCCTCGCTCGCCGCGGATGCCGTGTCCGGCGCCGACGTGGTGCTGAAGGTGCGCCGTCCCTCGACCGCCGAGCTGAAGGCCTACAAGACGGGCGCCGTGGTGCTCGCCACCATGGATCCCTACGGCAACGAGGCCGCCCTGGTGGCGATGGCCAAGGCCGGCGTTTCCGCCTTCGCCATGGAGCTGATGCCGCGCATCACCCGCGCCCAGGTCATGGACGTGCTGTCGAGCCAGGCGAACCTTGCCGGCTATCGCGCCGTGATCGACGCCTCCTCGGAGTTCGGCCGCGCGCTGCCGATGATGATGACCGCCGCCGGCACCGTTCCGGCCGCCAAGGTCTTCGTGATGGGCGCCGGCGTCGCCGGCCTGCAGGCCATCGCCACCGCCCGCCGCCTCGGCGCGGTGGTCACCGCCACGGACGTGCGCCCCGCCGCCAAGGAGCAGGTGGAGAGCCTTGGCGCCAAGTTCATCGCGGTGATGGACGACGAGTTCAAGCAGGCCGAGACGGCCGCCGGCTACGCCAAGCCGATGTCGGCCGAGTACCAGGCCAAGCAGGCGGCGCTCGTCGCCGAGCACATCGCCAAGCAGGACATCGTCATCACCACGGCGCTGATCCCCGGCCGCGCCGCGCCGCGCCTCGTCACCGCCGCCATGGTGGCGTCGATGAAGCCCGGCTCCGTGCTGCTCGACCTCGCAGTGGAGCGCGGCGGCAATGTCGAGGGCGCCCAGCCCGGCGAGATCGTCACGACCGCCAATGGCGTGAAGATCGTCGGTCATGCCAACGTGCCCGGCCGCCTCGCCGCGACGTCCTCCTCGCTCTACGCCAAGAACCTCTTCGCCTTCCTCGAGATCATGATCGACAAGGCGACGAAGTCGGTGGTCGTGCCGTGGGAGGACGAGCTCGTGAAGGCGACGCTGCTCACCCGCGACGGCGCCGTCGTCCATCCGAGCTTCGCCGAAGCCGCCGCCGCACTGCCCGCGGACGCGTCTGCGGCGAGCGAGGCGCCGGCCAAGCCCAAGGCCGCGCCCAAGAAGTCCACCAAGGCCTGATCGAGGGAACGCATGACGACGCTCACGCCAGACCAGGCCCTCGAACGGGCCCGCAGCGCCGCTGAAGCCGCGCGCATCGCCGCCGAACAGGCCCGCCTCGCCGCCGACCAGGCCACCGCCATGGCGGACCAGGTGGCGACCGTTGCCGGCGCTGCGGTTCATTCCGCCACCGGCGGGGCCATCGACCCCACCGTCTTCCGCCTCACCATCTTCGCGCTCGCCGTCTTCGTCGGCTACTACGTGGTCTGGTCGGTGACCCCGGCCCTCCACACGCCGCTGATGTCGGTCACCAACGCCATCTCCTCGGTCATCGTCGTCGGCGCCCTGCTGGCGGTGGGCGTGCAGGTGATGGACAGCGGCACGCTGCTGGCGCGCATCTTCGGCTTCATCGCCCTCGTCCTGGCGGCGATCAACATCTTCGGCGGCTTCCTGGTCACGCAGCGCATGCTTGCGATGTACAAGGCCAAGGACAAGCCGGCCGGGAACAAGGGCTGAACCGATGTCAGCGAACCTCGCAGCCCTCCTCTATCTCGTCGCCGGCGTCCTGTTCATCCTCAGCCTTCGCGGCCTGTCGAGCCCCTCGACGTCCCGCCAGGGCAACCTGATGGGCATGATCGGCATGACCATCGCGGTCCTGACGACGCTGGCCTATGCCCGTCCCGCCGGGATCGGCGCCTGGATCCTCGTCCTGGCCGGCCTCGGCATCGGCGGCGGCATCGGTGCGGTCATCGCCCGCCGGGTGCCCATGACCTCCATGCCGCAGCTGGTCGCCGCCTTCCACTCCGGCGTCGGCCTTGCGGCGGTCTTCGTCGCGGCGGCGGCGCTCTATGCGCCGACGGCCTTCGACATCGGCACCCGCGGCACGATCAAGGGCCTGTCGCTCTTTGAAATGGGCCTTGGCGTCGCCATCGGCGCCATCACCTTCACCGGCTCGGTCATCGCCTTTCTGAAGCTCGACGGGCGGATGAGCGGCAAGCCGATCCTTCTGCCGCAGCGCCACCTCATCAACATCGCGCTGGCCGCGGCCATCGTGCTGCTGCTGATCGTGTTCATGCGCACGGAGAGCACGCTCGCCTTCTGGCTGATCGTCATCCTCTCCTTCGTCATCGGCGTGACGCTGATCATCCCGATCGGTGGCGCGGACATGCCGGTGGTCGTGTCGATGCTCAACTCCTATTCGGGCTGGGCGGCGGCGGGCATCGGCTTCACGCTCGGCAACACGGCGCTGATCATCACCGGCGCGCTGGTCGGCTCCTCGGGCGCGATCCTGTCCTATATCATGTGCAAGGCGATGAACCGTTCCTTCATCTCCGTGATCCTCGGCGGCTTCGGCGGCGAGGATGCGGCGGCGGGCGCGTCCGCCGAGGCGCGGCCCTTCAAGGCGGGCTCGGCCGAGGACGCCGCCTACATCATGAAGAACGCCCAGAAGGTCATCATCGTGCCGGGCTACGGCATGGCGGTGGCCCAGGCCCAGCACGCCCTGCGCGAGATGGCCGACCTCCTCAAGAAGGAGGGCGTCGAGGTGAAATACGCCATTCACCCCGTCGCGGGCCGCATGCCCGGGCACATGAACGTGCTGCTGGCGGAAGCCAACGTGCCCTATGACGAGGTCTTCGAGCTCGAGGACATCAACTCGGAGTTCGCACAGGCCGACGTCGCCTTCGTCATCGGCGCCAACGACGTCACCAACCCGGCGGCGAAGACCGACAAGACCTCGCCGATCTACGGCATGCCGGTGCTCGACGTGGAGAAGGCGGCGAACATCCTCTTCGTGAAGCGCGGCATGGGCGGCGTCGGCTATGCCGGCATCGACAACGAGGTGTTCTACCGCAACAACACCATGATGCTGCTCGCCGACGCCAAGAAGATGGTCGAGAGCATCGTCAAGGCGCTGGCGCACTGAGCGGCTTCTGAAGGCGGCAGCGTCACATTGCAGGACCAGGGGCGGGGCCGATAGGCTCCGCCTTTTCGTTTTCAGGGCGACGACATGCTGTTCATGGTCATCGAGCGCTTCGCCAATTGCGATCCCGTCCCGGTCTATCGCCGCGTCCGCGACGCAGGCCGCTCGCTCCCTGAGGGGCTGACGTATGTCGGCAGCTGGATCGAGCCGAATTTCGATCGCTGCTTCCAGCTGATGGAATGCGACGATGCCCGCCTGCTGCAGGAATGGGTGCTGTCCTGGCGTGGCTCGGGCGTGACCTTCGAGATCGTGCCGGTTGTGCCCAGCGACCAGACCCGCGCCGTGGTCGCGCCGCATCTGGACCGCGAGCCATGAGCCTCGTCATCCGCCCCTTCGAGGCCGGCGACCGCGCGGCGGTGATCGATCTCGTCCACCAGCTCAACCTTTTCGAGGATGGCATCTCCGCCGACCGGGCGCGGGACGTGAAGGCCGCTGCCGCCTGTCTCGAGGCGGACCTGTCGCGTGTGGCGCGCGACGGCGGAGCGGTGATGGTGGCGGCGGATGGCGATGAGGTCGTCGCCATGATGTGCTTCGTGCTGGAGCAGCCGCAGCCCTATCTGCGCTCGGAGATCGCCCGGGTCGCCTGGGTGTCCGAGCTCGTGGTGGACGAGCGGCACCGGGGGCAGGGGATCGGCACGGCGTTGCTGGAGGAGGCCGAGCGGCTCGCCCGCGCCCATGGCGTCAAGCGCCTGATGATCGGCGCCATCGTCGGCAACCACGTGGCGCGCAAGGCCTATGAGCGCTTCGGTTTCCGTCCCGCCGTGATGGAACTGGCGAAGGACCTGGAGTGAGGCAGGGACTTTAAGTGCGGAGAAGGGGCTCTCCTGATCCCACAGGGCCGCCCTGCAGCCGGCAAGTGCGTCCTTCGAGGCTCGCTGTCGCTCGCACCTCAGGATGAGGATAGTTTTGCGTGGCAGATCGGGTGGAGGTGCAGGGGCGCCGGGTTAGCGAGGCTGGCGGGACCGGTTGAGCGTCTTGCCAATCGCTGCCCCCCTCATCCTGAGGTGCGAGCGACAGCGAGCCTCGAAGGACGCACTTGCGCCGTGCAGCCCCAACCTCGCCCACTCGCAAACGCCAGCGGCTCGAATTGACTGGAGAAGGCGCGGGATTGAAGGGCAGAGCGGCCCTTCGCCTCAGTTGAACAGGCGGTAGGTCTGGCCGGCGCGGCCACCGAGGCGGCTGAAGCCCTCGCGCGCACCGGGATGGTTCTCCTCGATGCTGATCGCCTTGGTGTAGGAGCCGAGCGCCCGCTCGTTGTCGCCGGTGCGCTCCAGGGCCTGGCCGCGGGCGACCCAGAGGTCGGCATTGCGCTGCTCGAACTGCACCGCCTCGTTGAAGTCGTCGAGGGCGCTCTTGGCATCGCCGAGGGCGAGATAGCTGAGGCCGCGGCCGTAATAGGGCTCGGCATTGTTGGGCGCGAGTCCGAGGGCGGTGGTGAAATCCTCGACGGCCTGGCGGTGGTTGCCCTGCGCCGCCCAGACGAGGGCGCGGTTGTGATAGGCCTGCGCGTCCGAGCCGTTGATCTGGATGGCGCGGTTATAGTCGGCCAGCGCCTCGCCCTGCCGGTTCTGGGCGCGGTAGATGTTGCCGCGGCCGACATAGGCCGCCGCGTAGTTCTGGTCGGCAGTGATGGCGCGGTTGTAGTCGGCGAGCGCCTGGTCAAGCCGTCCCATGCGGCGATGGACGAGGGCGCGGTTGGCGAGCGCCTGGGCGTAGTTCGGATCGATCTGGATGGCGCGGGAGAAGTCCGCCAGCGCCTCGGCGTTCCGGCCGGTGCGGGCAAGCACGGTGCCGCGCATGTTGAAGGCCTGGGGGTCGTTCGGATTGCGCTGCACCACCTCACCGAGCGAGGCGAGGTTGGTGGTGGAGCCGATATAGCTGGATTCCGTGTCGTCGCCGCCGGTGGTCGAACCGGGGGAAGTGACGCCGCTGGTGGCGCTGCAGCCGCCGAGGGCGATGACCGCCGCCAGGAGCAGGAGGCGCGGCGCGGTCAGTCCGTCTGTCCGTGCGGCCATGTCCCTCAGCCCCATCTGCCTGCGCCCTGTCATTCGCCGTCAGCCCCCGTGGCCCGGCCTCTTGGATCCGTCATCCCATCCGGCGGGCGACGGTCCGGAAACGAATCGGCCCGCGAGGATCGTGCATCGCGGGCCTGACGAAATTGCGGCGGAAGGAGAAGTCTTGCAGCTCAGCGAGCGCCGGCAGCGGCCCGCGGCTTCACCGGCTTCGCGGGGATCAGACCCTCGCGCTGGGCGCGCTTGCGAGCCAGCTTGCGGGCGCGGCGCACGGCCTCAGCCTTCTCGCGGGCCTTCTTCTCGGACGGCTTCTCGTAGTGGCCGCGCAGCTTCATCTCGCGAAAGATGCCCTCGCGCTGCATCTTCTTCTTCAGCGCCTTGAGCGCCTGGTCAACATTGTTGTCGCGAACGAGAACCTGCACGCCGATGATCCTTCACGTCATCTGTTTCGAGATCGGGCAGGGTTCGCACAGCGGTTAGCCGAGTGGCGAGGATGCCCAAAGAGAGAGTGGCGCGTAGCAGAATCAAGAGGCTTTGTCCATGGCTATGTGGCCTTCGCCACGATTTTTCACGCCATGGTTTGCGTCACGGCGGGTAGGCCGCTATATCGAAGGTGATTTCCCGATCCTTTGATCGATACGAGGCGGTCGCCTCGGCCCCAGCCCTCCGGGCCGGGGCGGGGGAGGGGTCTACCCTTCTCACAGGCCGCCGCGTCGTCGATCCTCTTGTGAAGAGGCCCGCCATGACCCAGCTCCTCATGCCCAAGGCGACCGCCGTCTGGCTGGTCGACAACACTGCTCTGTCCTTCGAACAGATCGCCGCGTTCTGCACGCTGCACCCGCTCGAGGTGAAGGCCATCGCCGATGGCGAGGCGGCCCAGGGCATCAAGGGCGCCGATCCCGTCATCACCGGCCAGCTGACCCGCGAGGAGATCGCCAAGGCCGAGAAGGACCCGGCCTACCGGCTGAAGATCGCCCCGCCCAAGGTGAAGCTGCCCGAGGTGAAGTCGCGCAAGGGGCCGCGCTACACGCCGGTCTCGCGCCGCCAGGACCGTCCGAACGCCATCCTCTGGCTGGTGCGCAACCACCCGGAGCTCAAGGACGCGGCCATCATGCGCCTCGTCGGCACCACCAAGCCGACGATCGCCGCTATCCGCGACCGCACCCACTGGAATTCGCAGACGCTGACGCCGATGGACCCGGTGACCCTCGGCCTGTGCTCGCAGATCGACCTCGACATGGAGGTCAATCGCGCCGCCAAGGAGCGTGGTCCGATCGACACTACGCCGGAGCAGACCCTGCTGCCGGCCGACCAGACCACCTCGGCGCCGGCCAAGTACGATCCCTTCGAGCGCGAGCAGGCGCCGAAGCGCGAGGAGCGCTACGACGCCGAGAAGGTCTTCGCCAACCTCAAGTCGCTGCGGACCGACGACGAGGAGTGAGCGCGCCGCCGCGCTCTTTTCCCTGACGATGCGACGGTGTAACCGGGTTTGCCCGCCGAAAGGTGGGCGAGCCCGATTCGTTTCGCCTCCCGGAGACCGACCATGGCCGACGCTCCCCGCAGCCCCGTTTCGCTCGAAGGGCTGGACCTCGCCGCGCTCGTCGCCAGCCGCGTCTGCCATGACGTGATCTCGCCGGTCGGCGCCATCGTCAACGGGCTGGAGCTGATGGAGGACGGCGCCGACGAGGCGACGACCGAGCTCGCCCTCGACCTGATCCGCAAGAGCGCCAAGACCGCCTCGGCCCGCCTGCAGTTCTGCCGCATCGCCTTCGGCGCGGCGGGCTCGGCCGGCTCCGCCATCGACACCCGCGACGCCCACCAGGTGGCGGCGAACTTCCTGAACGACGACCGCACCACGGTCGACTGGCACATTCCGCCGGCCTTCCTGCCGAAGAACCGGGTGAAGCTGCTGCTGAACCTGATGCTGCTCGCGGCCGGCGCCATTCCGCGCGGCGGCACCATCAAGGTGACGATGACGGGCGAGGGCGACACCGCCGGGTTCGACATCCTCGTCACCGGCCTCAATGCCCGCGTGCCGCCCCATGCGGTCGATCTGCTCGCCGGCATTCCCGGCAACGAGCAGGGCACGATCGACGCCCATGCGATCCAGCCCTACTACGCCGGTCTTCTGGCCCGTGCCGCCGGTATGACGGTGCGGATCGAAAAGATCGAGGACCGCGTCGAAATCAGCGCTGCGTGACCTTACGTCACGTTTTCTGCGACCTGCTTAACTTGCTGTAAATCAACCAAAATTTGATGCCGTTTTTCGGCTGTGAAACGATTTTGCGCTTCAACAAGCCTTAACCCTTTTACCGGACACTCCGGCTCATGTGGCATGCCGTGGAACCGGTATGCCGGTGTGCTGAAAAGGCCGGGCTGGGCGACATGGATGATCTGCTGCGCGAATTCCTGACCGAAACCAACGAGAGCTTGGACGTCGTTGACGTCGAGCTGGTCCGCTTCGAACAGGACCCCAACAACGCCGCGATCCTCGGCAACATCTTCCGCCTCGTCCACACCATCAAGGGCACGTGCGGCTTCCTCGGCCTGCCGCGCCTCGAGGCCCTGGCGCATGCCGCCGAGACCCTGATGGGCAAGTATCGCGACGGCGCGCCGGTCACTGGCGACGGCGTGTCGCTCATCCTCTTCACCATCGACCGCCTGAAGGAGATCCTCGGCGACCTCGAGGCCGCCGGCTCCGAGCCGGAGGGCGACGATGGCGACCTGATCAGCCAGCTCGAGGCGATGTCGATGGCCGCCGATACGGCCCCCGCCGAGGCGGCTGCGCCGAAGGCTGCCGAGCCGCCCAAGGCCGAGCCGAAGCAGGCGACCGGCACCGTTGCCGAGCAGACCCTCGAGCGCGCCCTGCGCCCCGGCGAAGTGTCGCTCGACGAGCTTGAGCGCGCCTTCCGCGAGACCGAGGCCGAGATCACCCCGGCGCTGCCCGAGGTGGCCGCTCCCTCCGTGACCCCGGCCAAGGCCGAGAAGGCCGAGAAGGTCGAGAAGGTGGAGGCCAAGAAGCCGGCCGCCCGCCCCGCCAAGACGGCCGCCGCCGGCGAGGACGATGGCGAGACCGGCGTGAAGGGCCAGCAGACCCTGCGCGTCAATGTCGACACGCTCGAGCAGCTGATGACCATGGTCTCCGAGCTGGTGCTGACCCGCAACCAGCTCCTCGAGATCGTCCGCCGCCACGAGGATTCCGAATTCAAGGTGCCGCTGCAGCGCCTCTCCAACGTCACGGCCGAGCTGCAGGACGGCGTGATGAAGACCCGCATGCAGCCGATCGGCAATGCCTGGCAGAAGCTGCCGCGCATCGTTCGCGACCTCGGCAACGAACTCGGCAAGCAGATCGAGCTCGAGATGCACGGCGCCGAGACCGAACTCGACCGCCAGGTCCTCGATCTCATCAAGGATCCGCTGACCCACATGGTCCGCAATTCCGCCGACCACGGCCTGGAGTCGCCGGAGCAGCGCCGCCTCGCCGGCAAGCCGGAGAAGGGCACGATCAAGCTGTCCGCCTATCATGAGGGCGGCCATATCGTGATCGCCATCTCCGATGACGGCCGCGGCCTCAACACCGACCGCATCAAGAAGAAGATTCTCGAGCAGGGCCTCGCCAGCGAGGCCGAGATCGAGAAGATGACGGAAGCGCAGATCCACAAGCACATCTTCGCGCCGGGCTTCTCGACCGCTGCCGCCGTCACCTCGGTCTCCGGCCGCGGCGTCGGCATGGACGTGGTGCGCACCAACATCGACCAGATCGGCGGCACGATCGACCTGAAGTCGGTGCAGGGCGAGGGCGCCACCGTCACCATCAAGATCCCGCTGACGCTCGCCATCGTCTCGGCGCTGATCGTCGAGAGCGCCGGCGACCGCTTCGCCATCCCGCAGCTCTCGGTCATCGAGCTCGTCCGGGCCCAGCAGAATTCCGAGCACCGCATCGAGCGGATCAAGGACACCCCGGTCCTGCGCCTGCGCAACAAGCTGCTGCCGCTCGTCCACCTGCGCCAGCTGCTCGGCATTGCCGGCGGCGAGCCGCTGGATGAGACCAACGGCTTCATCGTGGTCACCCAGGTCGGCAGCCAGACCTTCGGCATCGTCGTCGACCAGGTCTTCCACACCGAGGAAATCGTCGTGAAGCCGATGTCCTCGAAGCTGCGTCACATCACCATGTTCTCGGGGACCACGATCCTCGGCGACGGTTCGGTGATCATGATCATCGACCCGAACGGCATCGCCTCCGCCATCGGCACGGACGTCTCCGCCCAGGCCGCGGAGACCGAGGCCAATGCCAGCCGCGGCAACGAGCGCCAGCTCATCTCGATGCTGGTCTTCCGCGCCGGCTCGCGCGAGCAGAAGGCCGTGCCGCTCTCCCTCGTCACCCGCCTCGAGGAGGTCGCGGTGGACAAGATCGAGCAGGCCCATGGCCGCCACCTCGTCCAGTACCGCGGCGCCCTCATGCCGCTGGTGCCCGTCTCGGGCGTGATGCAGCTGAAGAGCGAGGGCAGCCAGCCGCTGCTGGTCTTCTCCGATGCCGGCCGCTCCATGGGCCTGGTGGTCGACGAGATCGTCGACATCGTCGAGGACGCGCTGAACATCGAGGTCTCGGCCGACGTTCCCGGCATGCTCGGCTCGGCCGTCATCAAGGGCCAGGCCACCGAGATCCTCGACATCGGCCACTACCTGCCGCTGGCTTTCGAGGACTGGTTCAAGCGCAAGGAAATGCGCATCGAGGCGCTGACCCGCAAGCTGCTCTTCATCGACGACTCGCCGTTCTTCCGGAACATGCTGACGCCGGTGCTCAAGGCCGCGGGCTACGAGGTGGTCACCGCCTCCGCCGGCTCTGAGGCCCTCGAGATCCTCAAGGCCGGCGACAACAAGTTCGACGTCGTCGTCTCGGACATCGAGATGCCGGAGATGAACGGCTTCGAGTTCGCCGAGGCGCTGCGCGCCGACAAGCGGTTCGCCTCCACCCCGGTGATCGCCCTGTCGTCGCTGACCAACCCGGCCGCCATCGAGCGCGCCCGCGTTGCCGGCTTCCACGACTATGTCGCCAAGTTCGACCGTCAGGGCCTCATCGCCGCCTTGAAGGAAACCGCCAACGAATTCGCCCAGGCGGCGTAAGCGTACATGCGCGAGGATCACTCCATGCAGCAGACCACCAGCGACGACGTGACCGAGTACGTGACGGTCCTCATCGGCGGCCAGCTCTTCGGCCTGCCCATCTCGCGCGTGCAGGACGTGTTCATGCCGGACCGGCTGACGCGCGTGCCGCTCGCCCATCCCGACATTGCCGGCGTGCTGAACCTGCGCGGCCGCATCGTCACCGCCATCGACATGCGGGTGCGCCTCGGCCTCGGCCGCGAGAAGGACGCCAAGCCCGCCATGGCGGTCGGCATCGAGTCGCGCGGCGAGAGCTACGGCCTGCTGATCGACTCGGTCGGCGAGGTTCTGAAGCTCGCCAATGACAGCTTCGAGCAGAACCCCATCAATCTCGATCCCCGCTGGTCCCGTGTCTCGGCCGGCGTGCATCGCCTGGACGGCCAGCTCATGGTCATCCTCGACGTCGATTCCGTGCTCGCCATGGGTGGCGAGCAGATGGCCGCATAAGTTCAAGTAACGCGTAGGACTGAAGGCGATGAAAACCTGTCTGGTGGTCGACGACAGCTCGGTGATCCGCAAGGTCGCCCGGCGCATCCTGGAAGGCCTCGGCTTCCAGATCGAAGAGGCGGAGGACGGGCAGAAGGCGCTCGAGTTCTGCTACGAGACCATGCCGACGGCCATCCTGCTGGACTGGAACATGCCGGTCATGGACGGCTACGAGTTCCTCCGCGAGCTGCGAAAGCTGCCCGGTGGCCAGGCTCCCAAGGTGGTCTTCTGCACCACCGAGAATGACGTGGCGCACATCGCCCGCGCCATGCATGCCGGTGCGAACGAATACATCATGAAGCCCTTCGACAAGGACATCGTCGAAGCGAAGTTCGCCGAAGTCGGCCTGATCTGATCCGCCGCGGCAGGAGCCGCCCCGTCACGCGTTTGTTCCGAGTATCGGCGTCATGAGTCTCGCGTCCTTCAAGGCGGCTTCGTCCAGCCCGCCCCCCAGTCCCATCGACCCGATCAAGGTCATGGTCGTCGACAACGCCGTTGTCGTGCGCGGTCTGGTGGGCCGCTGGATCTCCGAAGAAACCGACATGAAGCTGGTGGCGTCCCACCGCTCCGGTCGCGAGGCCGTCGCCGATATCGCCAAGGTCAATCCCGACGTCGTCATCCTCGACATCGAGATGCCGGACATGGACGGCATCACCGCGCTGCCGCTGATCATCCAGGCCAAGCGCGACGTCATGGTGCTGATGGCCTCGACGCTGACGCGCCGCAACGCCGAGATCTCGCTGAAGTGCCTGTCGCTCGGCGCAGCCGACTATGTGCCGAAGCCGGAGACCAATGCCGGCGTCACCACCTCGCCGGCCTTCAAGCGCGAGATCCTCGACAAGGTCCGTGCGCTCGGCCGCCGCCGCAAGATCTCCGGTCGCGCCTTCCGCGCTGCCAGCCCCGCCGGTAGCCCGGCTGCTGCCGCCGCGCCGCGCGTGTCCTCGCCCTCCATCGCCCCGCAGTCCGTCGGTTTCAACGACAGCGGCTTCAAGCTGCGGGCCATGGGCACGACCATTCCGAAGGTGCTGCTGATCGGCTCCTCCACCGGTGGCCCGCAGGCGCTGACGACGGTGCTGAAGGCCCTCGGCTCCTTCATCGACCGGGTGCCGGTGCTGATCACCCAGCACATGCCGCCGACCTTCACCACGATCCTCGCCGAACATGCCGCCAAGGCCTCGGGCCGCCCGGCGGCCGAGGGCCGCGACGGCGAGCCGATCCAGGCGGGCCGCATCTATGTCGCCCCCGGCGGCAAGCACATGGTGGTGCGCAAGACCGGCGGCACCAACGTCATCCATCTGGAGGACGGCCCGCCGATCAACTTCTGCAAGCCGGCCGTCGACCCTCTGTTCACCTCGGCCGCCCAGGCCTGGGGTGCCCAGACCTTCGGCTGCGTGCTGACGGGCATGGGTCATGACGGTGCCCATGGCGCCGGCGACATCGTCGCCGCCGGCGGCTCGGTCATTGCCCAGGACGAGGCCACGAGCGTCGTCTGGGGCATGCCAGGCGCGGTGGCCCAGGCGGGCCATGCCTGCGCCGTCCTGCCGATCGACCAGATCGCCCCGAAGATCATGCGCGTATTCTCCGGAGACCGGTCGTGACGCCTCTCGACTATGATTTCCTCAGGGGCTTCCTGAAGACCCGTTCCGGCCTGGTGCTGTCAAATGACAAGCAGTACCTGATCGAAAGCCGGCTCATGCCGATCGTTCGCAAGAATGGCATGGCCTCGATCAGCGAGCTCGTCCAGAAGCTGAAGATGCCCGGCCAGGAGCCGCTCGCCTCCGCCGTCACCGAAGCGATGACGACGAACGAGAGCTTCTTCTTCCGCGACAAGACGCCGTTCGACCACTTCAAGGAGCACATGCTCCCGGCCCTGATGAAGGCGCGGGCGGCCAAGCGCCATATCCGCATCTGGTGCGCGGCGGCCTCGACCGGCCAGGAGCCCTATTCGCTCGCCATGATCCTCAAGGAGATGGGCGCGGCGGTGGCGGGCTGGCGGTTCGAGATCATCGGCACCGACCTCTCCGGCGAGGTTCTGGAGCGGGCCAAGGCCGGCGTCTACACCCAGTTCGAGGTGCAGCGCGGCCTGCCGATCCAGATGCTGCTGAAGTACTTCCAGCAGAACGGCGACCAGTGGACGATCTCCCAGGAGATCCGCTCCATGGTGCACTACCACACCCTGAACCTGCTGAACGACTTCTCGGCGCTCGGGCAGTTCGACATCGTCTATTGCCGCAACGTGCTGATCTATTTCGACCAGCCGACCAAGATCGACGTGCTGAACCGCACCGCCAAACTGCTGGCGCCCGACGGCTACCTGCTGCTCGGCGCCGCCGAGACGGTGGTCGGCCTGACGGAAGCCTTCAAGCCGGTCACCGAGCGGCGCGGCCTCTATGTCCCCGGCGGCAAGCCGGCCGTGGCGGCGCCGGGCGCGGCCGCTGCGCCGAAGCTCTTCGCCTATGCCGGATCGCGCCCGAGCTGACCCGGATCACCTGCGAATTGGCATGAGAGGGCGCCCGCGGGGCGCCCTTCTTGTGTGGGGATGGCGGTGCTAGGGACGGTGAACGCCGTCCCGACGCCTGCGGTCCTTGCATCCGATGATCACCGATCCCTTCTTCTACGTCGTCGCCGTTCCGGCGGTGATCCTCTACGGCCTGTCGAAGGGCGGCTTCGGCGGCGTGGCGATCCTGTCCATGCCGCTCCTGTCGCTGGCCATCTCGCCGATCCATGCGGCGGCCATTATGCTGCCGGTGCTGATGGTCCAGGACGTCGTCACCGTCTGGAGCTATCGCAAGACCTGGGACTGGCCGACGCTGAAGCATCTGGCGCCGGGCGCGCTCGTCGGCATCCTCGCCGGCTATGTCTTCGCCTCCTACGTCTCCGAGCCCGCGGTGCGCCTGATCGTCGGCGTCATCGCGGTGGGCTTCTGTCTCGACCGCTGGCTGCGTCCGCCGCCGGCGGGGGGCGAGCAGCGGCCGCAGGACTGGACGTCGGGGAGCATCCTCGGCGCGCTGTCGGGCTACACCAGCTTCGTCATCCATGTGGGCGGGCCGCCCTTCAACATGTACGCCATGCCGCGGGGCCTCTCGCGCGATGTCTTCGTGGGGACGGCGGCGGTGTTCTTCGCGGCGGTGAACCTGGTGAAGGTGACGCCCTTCCTCGCGCTCGGCGCGCTCAACCCGGGCAACCTCGCGACAGCGGCCGTGCTCTTCCCGCTCGCCATCGTCGCCAATATGGGCGGCATCTGGCTGGTGCGGCGCGTGCCGGCCCATCTCTTCTACCGCATCATCTATGGGCTGACCTTCGTCGTCGGCTGCGTGCTGCTCGTCGGCGGCGTCCGCGCCTTCCTCTGAGGCGACCGCGCAACGAAAAAGGGCCGCCCAAGGGCGGCCCTTTCCGTCGATGGTCCGGTGAGGACCGATCGGATCAGTAGCGGGCGACGACGGCCGACGGGCCGGTCGAGAACAGGTAGTTGATGCCCAGCTTCACCGTGTGGATGTCGGTACGAACGCGGTCGCCAGCGACCACGACGTTCCGGCGATCGCCGAAGCCGTAGTAGAGATACTCGGCCTTCGCGGTCCAGTTCGGGGTGAAGGCATACTCGATGCCGCCGCCGACGGTGTAGCCGGCACGGGTGGACGAGGCCGTGGTGACCACGCCGCCGAGGTTCCAGCGATCCTGCAGGGTGGCAATACCGAGACCGCCCGTCACGTAGAACAGGGCACGGTCAGCGGCGAGACCGGCGCGGGCGCGGACCGACGACAGGAACGGCACGGAGGCGCGATAGGTGTCGCCGTTACCGAAGTTGAACGTGCGACGCAGGCCGCCAGCAGCAACATCAGCCTCGAGACCGAGGACGATGTTGTTGAACTGCCAGTTGTAGCCGCCCTGGATGCCGCCGAAAACGCCGTTGGCGTTGATGCTGGCATTGTTGGCGGGGGTGGCGAAGTCGGTGTAGCGGGCCTGGGCCCAGCCGTAGCCGACATGGGCGCCGAGGTAGAAGCCGGTCCAGGAGAAGGCCGGAGCGATCACTGCAGCGGCGACCGGAGCGCGCGGGGCGCCGAGATCGGCGGCCTGGGCGCCGGTGGCGAGGGCGGCGACAGCGGCGCTCGCGAGGAGAAATTTCTTCATGGGTATTTCCTTGTCTAATGGCCGGGGGAGGGACCCACCGGATGCCTCTCGACCGTTCCGGACGTGGCCGGGGCGACCCCCTCTTTCGCCGCGACCACACCCGAACGATGGGGCTAGGGATACGGGGGCGAGGGTTAATTGCAACCTGCAAAGCCGTGAGTCCCCGGCTCCTGACGCGGCAAGGAAGCACTGTTCGGCAGGGCTGTGTCGGGGCGGTCACACGTCCCCTAAGGGAATGCGGTATCATGATGCATCCCCTTGAAATTGCGGCGGAAAAACGGCGACTCGGATGTCGGCACCAGGCTACCGCGGAAGCGCCGTTGAACCGGTGGGAGGTGGCGCGTAGGGTCGGTCCCGGAAACGCCCGAGATGAGACGCCGCCGATGAGCGCCTACGATACCGACCTCGACAAGAACCCGGCCAACTACCAGCCGCTGACCCCGCTCACCTTCCTCGAACGGTCGGCCCGGGTCTTCCCCGACCACACCGCCGTGGTGCACGGCCGCATCCGCCGCAGCTACCGCGAGCTCTACGCGCGGACCCGCCGCCTCGCCTCGGCGCTGGCCAAGGCCGGCATCGGCAAGAACGACACGGTGGCGGTGATCTGCGCCAATACGCCGGCCATGCTGGAGGCCCATTACGGCGTGCCGATGTGCGGCGCGGTTCTCAACACGCTCAACACCCGGCTCGACGCCCCGATCATTGCCTTCTCGCTGGACCATGGCGAGGCCAAGGCCTTCATCGTCGACCGCGAGTTCTCGAAACTGGCGAAGGAAGCCCTCGCGCTCGCCAAGGTGAAGCCGCTCGTCATCGACTATGACGACCCGGAATATGACGGTCCCGGCGAGCGCATCGGCACGGTGGAGTACGAGGACTTCATCGCCGGCGGCGATCCCGCCTATGCCTGGCAGCGGCCGGGCGACGAGTGGGACGCCATCGCGCTCAACTATACGTCCGGCACGACGGGCAACCCCAAGGGCGTCGTCTATCACCACCGCGGCGCCTATCTCCTCGCGCTGGGCAATGTCGTGACCTGCGGCATGACCAAGCACCCCGTCTATCTTTGGACCCTGCCGATGTTCCACTGCAACGGCTGGTGCTTCCCCTGGTCGATCTCGGCCGTGGCGGGCACCCATGTCTGCCTGCGCTGGGTGCGGGCCAAGGCCATGTACGACGCCATCGCCGATCATGGCGTGACGCATCTGTGCGGCGCGCCCATCGTCATGAGCCTTCTGCTCAATGCGCCGGCGGCCGAGAAGCGCGAGATCGGGCGCACCGTGTCGTTCTTCACGGCGGCAGCCCCGCCTCCCGAGGCCGTGCTGGCGGCGATGAAGGCCGCAGGCTTCGACGTCACCCATCTCTACGGGCTCACCGAGACCTACGGGCCCTCCGTCATCAACGACTGGAACCGCGACTGGGATGCGCTGTCGAGTGCCGACTATGCCGCTAAGAAGGCACGCCAGGGCGTGCCCTATGTGGTGCTCGAGGGCATGACGGTGATGAACCCGGAGACCATGGAGCCGGTGCCGGCCGACGGCGTCACCCTCGGCGAGGTGATGATGCGCGGCAATGTCGTGATGAAGGGCTACCTGAAGAACCGCAAGGCCACCGACGAGGCCTTTGCCGGCGGCTGGTTCCATTCCGGTGATCTCGGCGTGCTCTATCCCGACGGCTATATCCAGCTGAAGGACCGCTCCAAGGACATCATCATCTCCGGCGGCGAGAACATCTCCTCCATCGAGGTGGAGGACGTGCTGTTCAAGCATCCCGCCGTGCAGGCGGCGGCGGTGGTGGCCAAGCCCGACGAGAAATGGGGCGAGACGCCTTGCGCCTTCATCGAGCTGAAGCCCGGCATGACGGCGACGGCTGAGGAGATCGTCGCCTGGTGCCGGCAGAACCTCGCGGCCTTCAAGGTCCCGAAGACGGTGGTGTTCACGGAACTGCCGAAGACCAGCACCGGCAAGGTGCAGAAGTTCGTGCTCAGGGAGATGGCGAAGTCCGCCTGACCCGCGTCGGGCCGGCTTGCATCATCCGCCGGAGCCGCGCAGGCTCAGGGGTACGGGAGCGCCCGGAACAAGGGCGCCGCGCAACGGGGAAGTCGCATGGATGCCGATGTCATCGTCGTGGGGGCGGGCCTCGCCGGCCTCGTCGCGACCGCCGAACTTGCCGATGCCGGCAAGCGGGTGATCCTCCTCGATCAGGAGGGCGAGCAGAACATCGGCGGGCAGGCCTTCTGGTCTTTCGGCGGCCTGTTCTTCGTCGACAGCCCCGAGCAGCGGCGCATGGGCATCCGCGACTCCCTCGATCTCGCGATGCAGGACTGGCTGGGTTCCGCCGGCTTCGACCGCCCCGAGGATGACTGGGGGCGGCGCTGGGCCGAGGCCTATGTGCATTTCGCCCATGGCGAGAAGCGCGCTTGGCTGCATGGGCAGGGCGTGCGCTGGTTCCCGCTGGTCGGCTGGGCCGAGCGGGGCGGGGGCCTCGCCACGGGTCACGGCAATTCGGTGCCGCGCTTCCACGTCACCTGGGGCACCGGCCCCGGCGTCATCGCGCCCTTCGAGCGGCGCGTACGGGAGGCCGCGGGGCGTGGGCTTGTCGACCTGCGCTTCCGCCACCGCGTCAGCGGCTTCACCCGGTCCGGCGGCGTGGTCGACGGGGTCGAGGGCGAGGTGCTGGAGGCGACCCATGTTGCGCGGGGCGCCGAGAGCTCCCGCAATCCCGTCGGGGCCTTCGCGCTGAAGGCGCAGGCGATCCTCGTCACCTCCGGCGGCATCGGCGGCAATTTCGACCTCGTCCGCAAGAACTGGCCGGCTAGGCTCGGCACATTGCCGGATTTCCTCGTCTCGGGCGTGCCCGCCCATGTCGACGGGCGGATGCAGCTGATCACCGAGGATGCGGGTGGGCGCATCGTGAACCGCGACCGCATGTGGCACTATGTCGAGGGCATCCGGAACCACGATCCGATCTGGCCGCATCACGGCATCCGCATCCTGCCCGGGCCCTCCTCGGTCTGGCTGGACGCGACCGGCAAGCGCCTGCCGGCGCCGAACTTCCCCGGCTTCGATACGCTGTCGAGCCTCGAGCACATCGTGAAATCCGGCCACGGCTATTCGTGGTTCGTGCTCTCCCGCGCCATCATCAAGAAGGAGTTCGCGCTCTCCGGCTCCGAGCAGAACCCCGACCTCACCAACAAGTCGATCGCCGGCGTCCTGTCGCGCCTCGGCAAGGGCCTGCCCCCGCCGGTCCAGGCCTTCATGGACAAGGGCGCGGACTTCATCGTCGACACCGACATCCGCTCGCTCGGGCATCGCATGAACGCGCTGGTCGGCACCGACCTCATCGACCCGCAAGCGCTGGCGGCGGAGATCACCGCGCGCGACCGCGAGATCGACAACCCCTTCGCCAAGGACATGCAGATCCTCGCCATCCGGGGCATGCGCGCCTATCGCGGCGACCGGCTGATGCGCACGGCCCCGCCGCACAAGATCCTCGACCCGAAGAACGGCCCGCTCATCGCCGTGAAGCTCAACATCCTCACCCGCAAGACGCTGGGCGGTCTGCAGACCGACCTCGATGGCCGCGTGCTGACCGAGGCCGGTACGCCGCTTGGCAATGTCTATGCGGCGGGCGAGGTGGCCGGCTTCGGCGGCGGCGGCCTGCACGGCTACCGGGCGCTGGAGGGCACCTTCCTCGGCGGCTGCCTGTTCTCCGGCCGCACGGCGGGCCGGGCCATGGCCAAGGCGGTGGGGTAGGGGTCAGGAACTCCCATGTTCGGCATCCACGATCTTTGGCTCTTCGTCCTCGCTGGCCTGCTGCTCAACATCACGCCCGGCCCGGACATGGCGCTGGTCATGGCCCGGTCGATGCGCGATGGCGCCCGCGCCGGAGCCGTGGCGGCGCTGGGCGTCGGCGCAGGGGCTTTCGTGCATATCGCCGCGGCGGCGATCGGCCTGTCGCTGATCATCGCCCAGTCGGCGCTCGCCTTTGCCATCGTGAAGTGGCTCGGCGTCGCTTACCTGGTCGTCACCGGCCTGCGCCTCCTCCTCGCGCGGCCGTCGCTGGCGGAAGCCGCCGCGGCCGCGCCGCCTGCGTCCCTTGGCGCCGTGTTCGCGCAAGGGTTCCTCACCAATGCGCTGAACCCCAAGGTGGCGCTGTTCTTCCTTGCCTTCCTGCCGCAGTTCATCGACCCCGCCGCCTCCGACAAGGCGCTGGCCTTCGTCGTCCTCGGCCTCGTCTTCAACGTCAACGGCACGCTGGTGAACCTCGCCGTCGCTTTGGCTGCGGCAAGGCTCGCCGCCCTGTCGTCCTTCGCCGTGATCCGCAGCCGCCTGGACAAGGTGCTGGGCGCGCTCTTCGTCGGCCTCGGCGCGAGGCTCGCTTTCACCAACCCCTGAAACGCGAAAGGCCCTCCCGGGGGGAGGGCCTTTGCCGATCGGTGATGGGGAGAGGCGTCAGGCGGCGCGGATCGTCGCCAGGAACTTCGTCATCTCGCTGCTGAGGGCGCCGGCCTGGGCGGCGAGCGTGTCGGCCGAGGCGAGAACCTGCGTCGCCGCCGCGCCCGTCTCCGTCACCGCATGCGAGACGCCGACGATGTTGGTGGAAACCTCGCCGGTGCCAAGCGAAGCCTGCTGGACGTTGCGGGCGATCTCCTGGGTGGCGGCGTTCTGCTCCTCCACGGCGCTGGCGATGCTCGCGGCCACCGCGCTGATGTCGCGGATGGCGGCGGCAATGCCGTTCATGCTCTCGGCGGACTGGCCGGTCGCCTGCTGGATGCCGCCGATCTGGGCGGCGATCTCGGTGGTCGCCTTGGCGGTCTGGTCCGCGAGGCTCTTCACCTCGGCCGCAACGACCGCGAAGCCCTTGCCGGCCTCGCCGGCTCGGGCCGCTTCGATCGTGGCGTTGAGGGCGAGCAGGTTGGTCTGCGAGGCGATCGAGTTGATGAGCTCGACGATCTCGCCGATCTTCTGCGCCTTACCGGCGAGCTCCTGGATCGTCGCGGCGGAGGCGTCGGCCTTGGCCACGGCCTGGTTCGCCATCACGGCCGACTGCTCGACGCGGCTGCCGATCTCGCGGACCGAGGCGGAGAGCTCCTCGGTGGCCGAGGCGACCGTCTGGACATTGGTCGAGGCCTCCTCGGAGGCGGCGGCCACCGCGCCGGCCTGGCCCGAGGCTTCCTCGGCGGCGCTGGAGAGCGTCTGCGCGGCGCCCTTCAGCTGCGAGGCGGCCGAGGAGACGTGGGTGACGATGCCGCCGACGGCGCGGTCGAAATCATCGGCCATGCGCCGCATCAGGGCCTTCTGCTCCTGCTCGGAGCGGGCCTTGGCGGCCTCCTGCTCGGCGCGCAACTGCTGGGCCTCGATGCCGTTCGCCTTGAAGGTCTCGGCGGCGCGGGCGATCTCACCCACCTCGTCGCGGCGGTCGGCGCCCGGCACCGCCACGTCGAAGCGGCCGGCGGCGAGATCCATGAGGCAGCCGGTGAGATGGCGGATCGGCGTGGCGATCCCGAAGCGGCCAATGAGCACGCCGAGGCCGATGCTGACAATGAGCGCGACGACGACGAAGGCCATCATCAGCGTCTGCTGCGAGGCAGCCTCCGCATAGGCGGTGTTGAAGCCGTCCGTGGAGCGCTGCTGCTGTAATTGGGTCAGGTCGCGGAAGGCCATGCGCGCCGCCATGTAGAAGCTGCGGGAGGCGAGGCTGCTCTTCGCCAGCTGGTCCTGCTGCTCGATGGTCGCGGTGTCCTGGACCTGGGCGGCGATGCGCATCGTCTCCTGGGCGAGCGGCAGGTAGGCGCGGTAGGCGGCCTCGGCCTTCTGGACGGCGGCAACGACGAGCGGGTTCTGCGCCTGGCGCAGCGACTGCAGCCGGCTCTCGACCGCCTGCATGTCCTCGCGCATCTGCTGCAGCGCGCTGTCGATGGTCGCCTTGGTGGAATCCGTCGCCATCAGGAACTCGGCGCGGGAGAGGGCGGCAAGGCCGCGATTGGCGACGACCGCGTCGAAGGCGCGGGTGCTGATGGTCGCCGCAACCTGCACCTCGGCGGTGAGACGCTGGAGGGCGAGGTAGCCAGTGACGCCGATCGCCAGGGCGATGACGTTCATGATCATCACCAGACCGATGATCTTTGTCGAAATGCTGATGCGCCCAAGCACTGACATGCGTTGCTCCACTGCGGATGTCTGGGCCAATTTGTCGCAGTTTCGGGTTAAAATGAGTTGAATTTGTCGCAGTGCAGCACGTGGCGGATGCAGGGCAGCCTTGGGGAAATGCCTTGACCTTACGGCACTCGAATACCGCTTTGGAGCTGTTGAGGCGGCGCTTCGCGGTGCAACTAAAGTTTCCCCGTGGGCAGGCCGATCGGGCGAGGCGGTGCCTGTTGCGCTGGCGCGCGTCCCGGGGACAATGCCGCCCATCGAAACCGGTGCGCGACGAAGCGCACGGGATGAGGGCGTTCACGCGCCCCGGGGGGTCGTCATGGGTGGTCAGTCCTCGCGCTACAGCGACGTCTATGCCGCGTGGAAGGCGGATCCGGCCGGGTTCTGGGCCGAACAGGCCAAGGCCATCGACTGGGTGACGCCGCCGACCATCACCTTTGATCCTGAGGCGGGCGTCTATGGGCGGTGGTTCACCGACGGGGTCTGCAACACCTGTCACAACGCCGTGGACCGCCACGCGGCCACGCGGCCGGACCAGGCCGCCATCATCTACGACTCGCCGGTCACCGGCACGGTCCAGCGCATCACCTTCGCCGAACTGAAGGACGAGGTCGCGACCTTCGCCGCCGTCCTGCAGGACCTCGGCGTCACCAAGGGCGACCGCGTCATCGTCTACATGCCGATGGTGCCGGAGGCGGCCATCGCCATGCTGGCCTGCGCCCGCATCGGCGCGATCCATTCGGTGGTCTTCGGCGGCTTCGCCGCGAAGGAGCTCGCCACCCGCATCGACGACTGCCACCCCAAGGTCATCGTCTCGGCCTCCTGCGGCATCGAGGGGGCGAAGGTCATCCCGTACAAGCCGCTGCTCGACGGGGCCATCGACCTCGCCATGGCGAAGCCCGAGGCCTGCGTGATCCTCCAGCGCACCCAGGTCGAGGCCTCGCTGGTGCCGGGCCGCGACCATGACTGGGCCGGCCTCGTCGCCCGCGCCCGCGCCGCGGGCCGGCAGCCGGACTGCGTGCCGCTTGCCGCGACCGATCCGCTCTACGTGCTCTACACCTCCGGCACGACCGGCAAGCCCAAGGGCGTGGTGCGCGACAATGGCGGCCACATGGTCGCGCTGGCCTGGTCGATGACCAACCTCTACGGCGTGAAGCCCGGCGAGGTGTTCTGGGCGGCCTCCGATGTCGGCTGGGTGGTCGGCCATTCCTACATCGTCTATGCGCCGCTTCTCGCCGGCATCACCTCCATCCTCTACGAGGGCAAGCCGGTCGGCACGCCCGATCCCGGCGCCTATTGGCGCGTGATCGCCCAGCACGGCGTTGCGGCGCTGTTCACCGCGCCCACCGCCTTCCGCGCCATCAAGAAGGAGGATCCGGAGGCGAAGCACCTTGCCCGATACCAGCTGCCGAGCTTCCGCACCCTGTTCCTCGCCGGCGAGCGGGCCGATCCCGACACCGTGCTCTGGGCGGAGAAGATCCTCGGCGTGCCGGTGATCGACCACTGGTGGCAGACCGAGACCGGCTGGTGCATCGTCGGCAATCCGGTCGGGCTCGGCCAGCTGCCGGTGAAGCCCGGCTCGCCGACCGTGCCGATGCCCGGCTACGACGTGCGCATCGTCGACGAGGCCGGCCACGAGGTGCCGGCCAAGGCCATGGGCTCGATCGTCGTGAAGATGCCGCTGCCGCCGGGCTCGCTGCCGACGCTGTGGCAGCAGGACGAGCGCTTCCACGAGAGCTATCTCTCGCAGTTCCCGGGCTATTACTCGACCTCGGATGCCGGTTTCGTCGACGAGGACGGCTACCTCTACATCATGGGTCGCACCGACGACATCATCAACGTCGCGGGTCACCGGCTCTCGACGGGCGGCATGGAGGAGGTCCTCTCCTCCCACCCGGACGTCGCTGAATGCGCCGTCATCGGCATGGCCGACAGCCTGAAGGGCGAGGTTCCATGCGGCTTCGTCGTGCTCAAGGCCGGCGTCAACAAGCGGCCGGAAGAGGTGGAGAAGGAGCTGGTGGCGCTGGTGCGCGACAAGATCGGGCCGGTTGCCGCCTTCAAGCTCGCCATCACGGTCTCGCGCCTTCCCAAGACGCGGTCGGGGAAGATCCTGCGCGGCACGATGAAGAAGATCGCCGACGGCGCAGAGTGGTCCATGCCGGCCACGATCGACGATCCCGCCATCCTCGCGGAGATCGAGGAGGTGCTGAAGGACCGCCGCTGAGCCCTTGGCCCGGCACGTGACAAACCGCGTGCACTGCGGCAGGCTGCGCCAGCCGCAGGGAGGCAAGTGCATGGAACGGGCGAAAACGACGGCGTGGCAGGCCCTTGTCCTGCTGGTATCAGTCGTCGCGGCAGGACCTGGGGCCTCCGCCCAGAGCGGCCAGTCCGCCATTCCCTCGTCCGGCAGCGCCGCCTATGACCGGCTCGACCTGACGACCCCCGAGGCGGCGCTGCGCCAGTTCCTCGGCGCCTATCGGCGCGGCGACTATGTCACCGCCTTCTGGATCCTCGCCCCGGCGAGCCAGCAAGCCTTCCAGGCCCATCTGATGCGCTTCGACCTGTCGAAGATCGCGCGCGTCTCGGTGACCGGCGCCATGACCCATGCGCCGGAGATGATCCCGCCGGTCAACCGGCTGGAGCAGACCGATCCGAGCTTCAGCTTCGCCTATGCGATGCAGGTGGCCCGCCGGCTCGACATCATGCCGCTCAACCTCGCGGGCATGCCGGAGGACATGAGCCCGGCCGTCGTGCCGCGGCTCGGCACGCGCGTGCAACTCGCCGACGGGCAGGTGGAGATCGCCATGCCGCTGCAGGCCTATCGCGCGCCGGTCGTCTTCCGGATGGTGCGCAGCCCGCAGGGCCGCTGGCGGGTGCAGCAGGTGCTGCCACCCGGCGGCCACGTGGAGTCGCTACCCTTCGGCCTGCCTACGGATTGAGCCGCTCGCCGCCTGAGAAATCGGGTGGATGAAACGGGTGTCGCATCGTGCCCGCGCGGGGTTTCCTGCTGCTGACCAGCACGGAGACCCGTCATGACCCTGACCACACATCGGCCGATCGAACCAGCCATTCTCTATCTTGGCACCCCGGTCGTGCTGGTCACCAGCCTCAACCCGGATGGTAGCGCCAATGTCGCTCCGATGTCCTCTGCCTGGTGGCTCGGCTGGACCTGCCTGCTCGGTTTCGATGCAACCTCGCAGACGCCGCAGAACCTCATTCGCACCGGCCAATGTGTGCTGAACTTGCCGGGACCCGAATGTGTCGGCGCTGTCGACAGGCTCGCCTGCCTGTCGGCCTCCGATCCCCTCCCGCGCCATAAACAGATGCTCGGCTACCGGTCCGAGGCGGACAAGTTCGCTGCGGCGGGGTTGACCGCCGTTCCATCGGAAAGCGTCGCCCCGCCGCGGATCGCTGAATGTGCGATCCAGCTTGAGGCGGTCGTGGAGGAGCATCGCACCATCGGGAGCAATGACCCGCGACTGCTCGTCCCCTCGGTTGCGGTGGAAGTGCGGATCGTCCGCGCCCATGCGGCGGAGGCGATCCTGTCGGCGGAGTTCGAGAACCGGATCGACGCGGCTCGCTGGCGCCCGCTCATCATGACGCTGCGCCAGTTCTTCTCGACCGGCGAGCCGATCCACGGCTCCCGCCTCGCCGTCGTACCGGAGGAGGCCTATACCGGGCGGACGCCCCGGCGCCGGGCGCCGGGGTCCTTGGCTCAGAGCCCGTCGAACAGCGCCGTGGAGAGGTAGCGCTCGGCGAAGCTCGGGATGATGACCACGATGGTCTTGCCGGCATTTTCCGGACGCTGTCCCAGCGTGATCGCCGCCTTCACCGCCGCACCGGCGGAGATGCCTGTGGGCACGCCCTCGAGGCGGGCGAGCTCGCGGGCCTGGGCGAAGGCCTCGTCGTTGGAGACCTGGACCACCTCGTCGATGACGCCGCGGTCGAGGATGTCCGGCACGAAGCCGGCGCCGATGCCCTGGATCTTGTGCGGGCCGGGATTGCCGCCCGAGAGGACGGGGGAATCCGTCGGCTCGACCGCCACGACCTTCACCGTCGGTTTGCGCGCCTTGAGCACCTGGCCGACGCCGGTGATGGTGCCGCCGGTGCCGACGCCCGAGACGAAGATGTCGACGCCGCCCTGGGTGTCGTTCCAGATCTCCTCCGCGGTGGTGTGGCGGTGGATCTCCGGGTTCGCCGGGTTCTTGAACTGCTGCGGGATGATGGCATTGGGGTTCGCCGCGGCCAGTTCCTCGGCCTTGGCGACGGCGCCCTTCATGCCCTTCGGGCCTTCGGTGAGCACCAGCTCGGCGCCGAGCAGGGCGAGCATCTTGCGGCGCTCCACCGACATGGTCTCGGGCATGACGAGGACGAGGCGGATGCCGCGGGCGGCGGCAACGAAGGCCAGCGCGATACCGGTATTGCCGGAGGTCGGCTCGATCAGAACCGTGTCCTTTGTGATCTTCCCCGCCGCTTCCAGCGCGTCGATCATGGCGACGCCGATGCGGTCCTTGACGCTGGCGATGGGGTTGAAGAACTCAAGCTTGGCGAGGATCGTCGCCTTGACGCCATGGGTCTCGGCCAGGCGGTCGAGCCGCACCAGGGGCGTGTCGCCGATGGTCTCGGTGATGGAATTGTAGATGCGGCCGCGGCCGGGCTTGCGGGTCTTCTCGGGCGAGACGTGAGCGGTCATGGATGCCTCCCTGTATGGGCCCAATCTAACGATGCGTGGAAGGAAATTCTACGAATGGTGACGATGGGCCAAAAATAAGAACGATCGTTCTTGAGATCGGGTCCGGTGGGGAACGGGCTTGTTTTCAAACCGGCAGGGCGAGGCAGCCTCTCCCCCTGGCGGGGCTGGCTTGCGGCGGCGGGGATCGACCGCTGCGATGCATGGCGCGAAGCTTGGTCGGCATCGCTACGGGGAGAGGAATGCCATGAGCCAGCAGCCGATCCGGGCCAACGCCGTCCGCGCCGCCGATGTTCCGCCGCGCACCAAGCCGTCCAACTATCCCGAGCCGTTCTTCTCGCGCATGGCGGGGCGCACCAAGCGCCCGCTCGGCGACCTGTTCGGGCTCACCAATTTCGGCGTGAACCTGACGACGCTCGCCCCCGGGGCCATGTCGGCGCTGCTGCACCGGCACACGACGCAGGACGAGTTCGTCTATGTGCTGGAGGGCGAGCTGGTGCTGGTGACGGATGAGGGCGAGACGCCGCTGAAGCCGGGAGACTGCGCCGGCTTTGCCAAGGCGGGCATCGCCCATCAGCTGGTGAACCGGTCGGATGCACCGGCCACCTATCTGGAGATCGGCGATCGCACCCCCGGCGACAGCGCCAGCTATCCGCAGGACGATCTCGTGGCGGTCCTGCAACCCGGCGGGACCTGGGCCTTCACCCACAAGGACGGCACGCCCTACTGAGCCGCCTCAGAGGATCATCTGCGTCTGGGTGACGAGGGCGACCGGCTTGCCGTCGCCCCGGTTGATCCGTGTCTGCCAGACCTGGGTGCGGGCGCCGCGATGGACCGGCGTCGCGGTGGCGGTGAGCGTGTCGCCGACCGGACCGGCGGCGAGGAAGTTGGTCTTGCTCTCGATGGTCGTCGTGCCCTTGGCGCCGGGCGGCAGGTTCAGGAAGGTCGCGGCCGCTCCCACCGTGTCGGTCAAGGCCATGAGCGCACCGCCATGGACGATGGAGCCTGCGGTGCAGAGGTCCTCGCGTACGACGAGGGTCGCGACCACCTCGTCTGCCGACGCCGCGGTGAAGGTCACGCCCATGAGGGTTGCGAAGGGCAGGGGATGGGCGGCGAGGCGGTCGAGGGCGTCGGACATGGGCAGCCTCCTCAAGGGGAGGGAGCCTGGCGCCCGGGCGTCCGTGGGTCAATGACGTTGGAGGTTATCGGGCGTTGATTGGCTCGGCCCCTCACCCTTCCCTCTCCCCGCATGCGGGGAGAGGGGGCAACAGCGTCTCGCCTTCGTCTGGACCGTTGTGCTTGGCACAGCGATGTCGAAGGAGGCCTCGCCATCCTGGTCCCCCTCTCCCCGCATGCGGGGAGAGGGAAGGGTGAGGGGCTTCGCGTCCACGCCGTCCTGCAGGGGCGTGCTGCTTCTCCGGACAACAAAAAGCCCCGCGCGGTTTCCCGGCGGGGCCCTCGTCGCCTGGCGGCATTCCATCCGTGCGCGCCAGACTGATGCGAACTCTTCTCTCAGGCCGGGATGACGGCCTTGTGACGCGGTTGCGGCGGAATTGTTGCCGCCGGCCGCGTCAGGCGGGGATGCGCTCTTCGGCTTCGTTGGGCTCGCGCAGCACGTAGCCGCGGCCCCAGACGGTCTCGATATAGTTGCGGCCCTCGGAGGCGTTGGCGAGCTTCTTGCGGAGCTTGCAGATGAAGACGTCGATGATCTTCAGCTCCGGCTCGTCCATGCCGCCATAGAGGTGGTTGAGGAACATTTCCTTGGTGAGCGTCGTGCCCTTGCGCAGCGAGAGGAGCTCCAGCATCTGGTACTCCTTGCCGGTCAGGTGCACCCGCTGGCCGCCGACCTCGACCGTCTTCTGGTCCAGGTTCACGACGAGGTCGCCGGTGGTGATGACCGACTGGGCGTGACCCTTCGAGCGGCGCACGATGGCGTGGATGCGGGCGACCAGCTCGTCCTTGTGGAAGGGCTTGGTCAGGTAGTCGTCGGCGCCGAAGCCGAGGCCGCGCACCTTGTCCTCGATGCCGGCAAGGCCGGAGAGGATCAGGATCGGCGTCTTGACCTTGGCAACCCGAAGCGACTTCAGCACTTCGTAGCCCGACATGTCGGGCAGGTTGAGGTCAAGAAGAATGATGTCGTAATCGTAGAGCTTGCCGAGGTCGATGCCTTCCTCGCCCAGATCCGTCGTGTAGACGTTGAAGCTCTCGGACTTGAGCATCAGCTCGATGCTCTTCGCGGTAGCGCTATCGTCTTCGATCAACAGAACGCGCATGCCCATCCCCTTCCGCTGACCCAGAACCGGCTATCCCGCCCGACAGGACGAAACAGACGCTCGGCAAAGCGGTCCCGTGCCTCCGCCGCCGCGCGAAAGCTGCCTGGGACCCGTCCCCGTTCACTGATTCGACGCTACGCCCTAATGGTTAACAAACTGTGATTCGCGGGGGCAAGAGTCAGCGCGAAATAATTTCGCGACTCACTCCAACCTCCTGCGGAATCGACCATTTTGGCCGTCTCGCAGAGTCCGGTTCCTGCCATACCGCGACCAGGGGCCCGCAGTGGGTCGTTAAAGACGAACCCCCGGCGGTCGCGGCGCCATTAATCGGCTGTCAGGGATCATTAACGCGCCGGGTTAAGGAAGGGTTACCCTGCGGGGCGCAATTCGGGCGGCATCTGCCTTTACTTGGGCCGAAGCGCGGTGCGGAGCGTTAAACTTCGCTCTGAAATGGCCCGTCGCGGCGGCAACGGAGCCGTTATCGGTCGCTCGCCGGGGAAGGGGTGGGCGCATCCGATGGGCAGGTTCTACCGGGCTCATGGTTAACGGGCGGTAAACGTTGCCAGGTGATCGTTGCGAATTGCGCGGGTTCCGGTCATCGGCGGCGATCGTCCCGGCAAAATCTGCCGGCCGGCGTTAAGAAGCGCCCCTCCGTTAACCCTTCATTGACCATGCGGGCGAGAATGTGGGCCGTCATTGACGGATCCTTTGCCCATGCGCGCACTCGCCGACCAGATTTCCGACATCGATTCCATGTCGATCTACGGCCGGGTCTCGGGCGTGCGCGGCCTGATGATCGAGGCTGCGGGTCCCATCCACGCCATGAGCGTCGGCGCGCGGGTCACGGTGGAGACCGGCGCGCGGCCGATCCCTTGCGAGGTCGTGGGCTTTGCCGGCGACCAGGCGCTGCTCATGCCCTTCGCCGGGCTTGAGGGTGTCCGGCGCGGCTGCAAGGCGCTGGTCTCGCTGGCGCCGGCGGCGGTGCGCCCCAGCGCCGGCTGGCTCGGGCGGGTGGTGAATGCGCTCGGCGAGCCGATCGACGGCAAGGGCCCACTGCCGCAGGGCGGCGATCCCATGCCCTTCCGCGCCGATCCGCCCGCCGCCCACACGCGCCGCCGCGTCGGCGCGCCGCTCGATCTCGGCGTGCGCACGCTGAACACCTTCCTCACCTGCTGCCGCGGCCAGCGCATGGGCATCTTCGCCGGCTCCGGCGTCGGCAAGTCGGTGCTGCTGTCGATGATTGCCCGGAACGTCGAGGCGGATGTTTCGGTGATCGGGCTGATCGGCGAGCGCGGCCGCGAGGTGCAGGAGTTCCTGCAGGAGGATCTCGGCGAGGAGGGCCTCGCCCGCTCGGTGGTCGTGGTGGCGACCTCCGACGAGCCGGCGCTGATGCGCAAGCAGGCGGCCTATCTCACCCTCTCCATCGCCGAGTATTTCCGCGACCTCGACCAGCAGGTCATGCTGATGATGGACTCGGTGACCCGCTTCGCCATGGCCCAGCGCGAGATCGGCCTCTCCGCCGGCGAGCCGCCGACCGCCAAGGGCTACACGCCGACCGTCTTCTCCGAACTGCCGCGGCTGCTAGAGCGCGCCGGTCCCGGCCCGCGCGAGGGCGCCATCACCGCCATCTTCACCGTGCTGGTCGATGGCGACGACCACAACGAGCCGGTCGCCGACGCGGTGCGCGGCATTCTCGACGGCCATATCGTCATGGAGCGCTCCATTGCTGAGCGCGGCCGCTACCCCGCCATCAACGTGCTGAAGAGCGTGTCGCGCACCATGCCGCGCTCGGCCGATCCGGAATACTGGCCGGTGATCCAGCGGGCGAAGCGGATTCTGGCGACCTATGCCGATATGGAGGAGCTGATCCGGCTCGGCGCCTATCGCCAGGGATCCTCTGCCGAGGTGGACGAGGCGATCCGCCTGCAGCCGGCGCTGGAGGCCTTCCTCGGTCAGCGCAAGGACGAGAACGTCAAGATCCGCGATGGCTATGCAGCACTCGCCCGCATCCTTGAGGAGGCCGGCGTTCCGGGCTGATTTCGCCAATGAATGCGGGAACTTATGAACGTCCGTTTACCACGAATCATCGTTTTCGGAAACGGATTCTCAACCTCGTGGGGCTAGCTTCATCCTTCATTAGGGGTAAGGCGTCCGCTCGTCGGGCGCTTCGGACGACCGGTCCGCGTGTGTGTGTGGACCGGAACCAGGGGACTTCTGGGAGTACGAGTCGATGAAGTCGCGAGAGACGTTGATCCGCCTGAAGCGCTTTCAGGTCGACGAGAAACGACGTCAGGTCACGCAGATCGAGATGATGATCGCCGAGTTCGAGCGCATGGCGACCGAGCTCGATCGCGAGATCCTGGCCGAGCAGAACCGGGCGAACGTGCACGATCCCGCCCATTACGCCTATCCGACCTATGCCAAGGCGGCGCGCCAGCGGCGCGACAACCTGATGGGCTCGGCCGGCGAGCTGAAGGGCCAGCTGGACGACGCCAAGGCGGCGCTGGCGGAGGCCTTCGAGGAGCTGAAGAAGGTCGAGATCCTCGACGAGCGCGAGAGCGCCCGCGATCGCGCCGCCGATGCGGCCCGCGAGCAGGCGGAGATGGACCGGATCGGCTTGTCGCGCCGCGGTGCCTATCTCGGCGCCTGAGCCGCTCCCCTCTGAACTTGCACGAAGGCGCGGCTCAGGCCGCGCCTTTGTCGTTTGGGGCTCAGGTGACCGGCCGGCGCTCGACCGCGACCTGCCAGGCGCCCGGCTCGCCGGTCACCGTGACGAGGTTCCAGGCCGCCCCCTCGTGGCGGCCGCCATGGGCAGCGGAGGCCGAGGGCACGCCGATGACCGGGATCAGCCCGGACGGGCCCTTGAGCTGCTTCAGCGTGCCCTTGTGGGTATGGCCATGGAGGATCGCCTCGCAGCCGACCTTGGCCAGCATGGCGGCGAGCTCGCGATGATCGCCGAGCCGCTTCTGCGGGCCGATGTCGAAGGGCGGGTGGTGGATGAGGACGAGGCGGGCGAGGCCCTGCTCGCCGAGCATCTGCAATTCATCGGCGAGGGCCGCGATCTGCCGGCTGCCGAGGAATCCGGTGGCGAGGAAGGGCGCCGTCGGCACGCTGCTGTTGACGCCGACGAGGGCCACCTGGCCGCGCACGCGGGTGAAGGGAAAGGCGTAGCCGCCCTCGTCCTCCGCAACGCCGTCGGAGAGGAACCAGGGGCGCCATTGCAGCACGATCTGCGGCACGGTCTGCCGCATATAGGCGTCGTGATTGCCGGGCACGAAGCTGACCCGCTCGGGCGGGCCAATGCGCCACAGCAGCGTGCGCGCCGCCTTGTATTCGTCGGGAAGGCCGAGATTGACGAGGTCGCCGGTCACCGCGACGTGGTCCACGTCGGCCTGGACGATATCGGCGATCAGCCGGTCCAGCACATCCATGCGGTGATGGTGCGCGCGCCCGCGGCGCCAGTTGAGGTAGCCCGTCAGGCGCTTGTTCATCAACTCGCGCCAGGTCGGCGCGGGCAGGGGACCGATATGCGGATCGGACAGGTGGGCGAGGCGGAACATGCCGCGCCTATGCGCGATGCCGTCCGGACTGTCCAGAGCGGCGGCCTGCGGCGGAACGCCGGATCAGGCGCGCGGCTGATAGATGCCGAGGGCAGCGGCGGTGGCGCCGTCGCGGATGTCGAGGGAGGGCTGCCACTGATAGGCCGGGCGGCGCTTCAGAAGCGACACGATGAAGGAGATGAACATGGTAAAAGCTCCGAAAATGGGCGCGATGCCTGTTTGTGCATCGCAACATGCTGTCGAAATAGGCCTTTTCCGTGACTGTTTGAAGAACTTGCCTTGCCGGGCCAGCCATGCATTTTTGATCGCCCGCGTTCATGGATCCTCAATCAGTCATCAGGGAAGCTGATGGAGTCACGCCCTTGATCCTGCTCAGTCCCGACCGGCGCTCCTGGCTGACCCCACTGCTCCATCTCTACTGGCGCTTCTCCCGCGGCATGACGCTGGGGGTGCGCGGCTGCGTCACCGACGCCGAAGGCCAGGTCCTGCTCATCCGCCACAGCTACACGCCCGGCTGGCACTTTCCCGGCGGCGGGGTGGAGGTCGGGCAGACCGCCATTGAGGCCCTCGCCATGGAGCTGCGCGAGGAGGCCAATGTCTTCGTCACCGGGGATCCCGTCTTTGCCGGCCTGTTCCTCAACCAGCGCACCTCGCGCCGGGACCATGTGGTGCTCTACCGGGTGGAGGCCTGGACGCAGCCCGCACCCTTCACGCCCACGCGGGAGATCCTCGAGGCGCGGTTCTTCCCCCGCGACGCGTTGCCCGAGGGCGTGACGCGCGGGACCCGCGAGCGCCTCGCCGAACTGTTCGAGGGGGCGCCGCGCAGCGCCTATTGGTGAGGCCTGCGGCCCACCAGCAGGGTGACGATGGCGGCGATGAAGACCGCCGCCGACAGCGCATGGACGGCCGGCGCATCGCCCGGTCCGGTGCCGGCGGGAAGCGCTTCCCGCAGCAATCCGAAGGCTGCCGGTGCGAAGGCGTAGAGCGCCTGTCCCAGCGCCACGGTCAGGGCGACCACCCGCGGCACGTCCGGGTTGGCGAACTCCGTCTGGGCGATGAGCGGCGGCAGATAGACGACATTGCCGATGCCGAGCCCGAACAGCGCGACGCCGGTCCAGATCAGCCAGGGCTCGCTGCCATGCGACAGAAGGAAGGCGCCGCAGCCCACCACCTGCACGGCATAGCTCGCTGCGGCGATCAGCCGGCGATCGGCCTCGCGCGGCATGACCGCGGCGAGCAGGCTGCGCCCGGTGACGGCGGCGAGGGTGGCGCAGGTCATGGCGATCCCGGCCTTCACCTCGCCGAGCGCCGGGACGATCAGGGAGAAGAGATGGGCGAGGAGCCCCGTCTGGGCGAAGAGGCCGAGGGCTGTGGCCCCCGCGAGGGTGCGGAAGCGGCGGTCGCGCCACAGGGCTTCGGCAGGCAGGGGCGCAGCGGCCCGCGCCGACGGGGGCGCGGGCAGGGCATCGGCGGCGTCGCCATCGGGCCGCTGGTCGAGCGAGGCCGGCGAATGGGCGAAGACGTGTCCTGCCAGGACCCAAAGGGTGGTGATGACCACGGCGGCGATGACCGTGGTCGCCAGGGGGAAGCCGAGCGCCTGGATCGACAGGACCCAGAGCGGTGACATGATAATGCCGCCAACGCTGGCGCCATTGTAGGCCATCGCCAGGGCGGAGGGGCGGCCGCGGACGAACCAGGGGGCGACAAGGGCGTTGACGGCGGCGGCGCCGAGCGTCGCCCAGCCGAGACCGCTGACGATGGCGGCGATGAAGAGCTGCCAGGGCGCGGCGGCAAGGCTCCAGCCGACGATGCCGAGGCCAAGGGCGAGGGCGCCGGCCCGCGTCACCCGCTTGAGGCCGAAGCGGGCGTGGAGGCGCGGCAGGTTGGCGACCGCCGCGGCGCCTGCGAGGTAATGCGCCGTAATCCCCGCGGCGATGAGTCCGAGCGGCCAGCCGCGCGTCTCGTGGATCACGTGGAGGAAGATCGGCGGGCCGTAGAAGCCGAGGCCCCAGCCGCAGATGGCCAGGGTGAAGGCGGCCCAGACCACCGTCCAGCCGAAGAAGCCGCCCGCCGCCATCCTGCTCATGCCCATCGTCTCCGTTGCGGATCAGACCATGGTCCGGGCGGGGACGAAATGGTTTGCCGCGAGCCGAAGGGTGGAGAACGGGCGGGGGCCGCCTGCGTTTCGGCCGGGATGACGGGCCGGAAAACGCGTGCTATGCGGCGACGATGATGAGGTTCAGTCCGCGGATCGAGCGACGACGACGGCCGGCATGAGTGCCGAAGACCGCCGACGTTTGCCCCTGCCGCTGGACCTGTGAGCCATGCCCGACTTGTCGCTCGACCTGCATCCCGAAACCCCTGCCGACCATGCCGCCATCGAGCGCCTGCATGAGCGCGCCTTCGGCCCCGGCCGTTTCGCGCGAACGGCCTTCCGCCTGCGCGAGGGGATCGAGCCCTATCATTCGCTGTGCTTCACGGCGCGGGTCGGCACCCTGCTTGTCGGCTCCATCCGCCTGTCGCCGGTGGAAATCGGCCCGGGCACGCCCTGCGTGCTGCTGGGGCCCATCACCATCGACCCGGCCTTCCAGAGCAAGGGGATCGGTGGCGCGCTGATGCGCCGGGCCATGGAGCAGGCGAAGGCCGAGGGGCACCGCCTCATCATGCTGGTGGGGGATGCGCCCTATTACGAGCGCTTCGGCTTCAAGGTGGTGGCGCCAGGCCGCCTCGCGCTGCCCGGCCCGGTCGATCCCGGCCGCCTGCTGGTGGCGGAACTCGTGCCCGGCGCCTTCGAGGGCGTCAGCGGCCCGGTGCGCGGCGGCCTCGTGGCCGCCTGACAGGCGAACGGCGCGGGGGATGCCCGCGCCGTCCCAAACCTGATGCGTCAGATCACGACCAGCGACGCCAGCCGCGTCCCGGAGGCGGGCCGCGACGACGGCGACGGCCGTCCTCCCAACCGCGACGCTCCCAGCCCCGGCGGCGACCCGGCGGCATCCACCCGCCGCGCCGGCGCTGACCGGGCGGTCCCATGCCATCGGGACCCCAGCCGCGGCCTTGCGCGGCCGCAGGCGCTGCCGCCGTGGCGAGTACCGCGCAGCCAGCGGCGAGTGCGGCGAAGAGTGTTCGACGGTTCATGACGCGTCTCCTTGGGGCGGGTTTTTGATTCCGCCGGGTTCAACTTGTCCCGAACGCGGATTGTCCGCCGCCACCCGCAGGTGGCGACGGCGCATGTCTGCGATCAGGTCGTGCGCTGCCGCGCGGCGTGCGGGCCTTGGCTGGCCTCCGCACGCGGCGGCGTTACATGCCGCGACCCTTGTCGGTGCGCTGGCCCTGCTCGTTCTTCTGCTGCCCGCCCTGCTGACCCTTCTGGCCGCCCTGCTGCTGCTGCTGGCCGCCATGCTCGGAGCCGTGACCCTTCTGGTCACCCGGATTCTTCTGGCCGCCCTGGTTCGGATTGTTCTGGTTGGTCATTGTCGTTTCCTCATGCTGCCCCAGCTGATTGATCAACGTCCGGGGGAGGCCGCGGTTCCTGGCCGAACCTCCGGATGATGACGGAGGCTTTGGGGGATTGCCCGCGGCGGCGTGGGCGCGCAGGCTCCCGCTCCCGCCCTCGGGCGGTCCGATCCGACTGGAGAGATCTCATGCTGTTCCGCCGCGCCTTCCTGATGGCCCTCGTCGGCCTGCCCGTCGCAACGCTCGCCGCCCCCGCCGCGGAAGCCTCCTGGGTGTCGCAGGGCGTCAACGCCACCGGACGCGGCCTGCGCCGCGCGGGTCGCAGCATCAATCGCGGGGTGAGGCGGGGCGAGCGGCGGGTGCGCCGGCAGATCTTCGGCCGGCCGCGTCGTCGTCGGCGCTGAGGCTTCCGCAGACGACCGCCGTCAGCGGCCCTCGCGGGCCCAGACGGCAGGTCAGTTCCTCAGCTTTTTCGACCGCCGTCAGCGGCCCTCACGGGCCCAGACGGCGGTCATGGCGCCGAGCAGCAGGATGAGGCCGAGGAGCCCTGCGAAGGTCGGCAGGATGCCGATGCCGCGCACCACCGAGGCATCGCGCTGGCGGATGCCCATCCAGTCCTCGCCGCGCAGCGAATTGGCCGAGCGTGTCGGCACGATGCGCGGGACATTGAGCGAGGCGTTCTCGGAGATGCGCCAGATGCCGCCGCCGGTCGCCCGCACCAGCGGCTCGAGAAGGCGGGTGGTCGAGGTCACGTCGGTGAATTCGCGCGGGTTGGGCGGGCCGACATTGATGAGGCGGGTGAGGCGGCCGGCCTGGGCGCGCCAGAGGCCGAGCTCGTTGATGTCGACGAGGCCGCGCCAGAGGCCCGGCTCGGCGTCCTGCATGGCCACGGTGACGCTGTCGCCGGAGGGGCGGGTAAGGGTCACGGTCTCGGGGCGCTCGGCCATGGTCTGCAGCTCGACGGCGAGCTGACGGCCACGCACGGCAAGGCGCAGGCTCTCCTCCTCGAGCTCCGGTTCCTTCATCAGCCAGTGGGAGAGGCGGCGCAGCAGCTCGAGATGCGGTCCGCCGCCCTCGAAGCCGCGGGCCCAGAGCCAGATATGGTCGGAGAGCAGCAGGGCGACGCGGCCCTCGCCCTGGCGGGTGAGGAGCAGGACGGGACGCTGGTCGGGGCCGTCCATGACGGTCATCGCGCCTTGCGCCGGCTGGCGGCTCTCGATGAGGCGGAACCAGCGGCTCCATTGCGGATTGCCCTCGGCCGCCATGCCCGGCAGGGCGCGGGTGACGGGGTGGCGGCGGCCGGTATCGGACACCCGGGCGTGGAACGGCCGCTCCATCACGTCGCCGGTGGGGGCTGCGGGGAGGATCGTCTCCAGCGGCGTGTCGTTGATCGAGGCGGAGGTGGCGTGCTCGGGACCTGCGGCGATGAGCAGCGCACCGCCGGCGCGGACATAGCGGGCGATGTTCTCGAAATAGATCAGCGGCAGCACGCCCTGCTGGGCGTAGCGGTCGAAGATGATGAGGTCGAACTCGCGGATCTTCACCTGGAAGAGCTCGCGGGTCGGGAAGGCGATCAGCGACAGCTCGTTGATCGGCGTGCCGTCCTGCTTCTCCGGCGGACGCAGGATGGTGAAGTGGACGAGGTCGACGCCGGCATCGGACTTCAGCAGGTTGCGCCAGGTGCGCTCGCCGGCATGGGGCTCGCCGGACACGAGGAGGACGCGCAGCTTCTCGCGGATGCCGTCGATGACGACGACCGCGCGGTTGTTGATGGGCGTGAGCTCGCCCGGCAGGCCGTCGACCTCGATCTCGATGATGTTGGCCCCGGCATGGGTGATCTGGACCGAGGTGTTGACCGCCTGGCCGGTGGTCACCGTGCGGCGCTCGATGACCTCGCCATCGCGGCTGATGGTGACGGTGGCGGGCGCGGCGGCGCCGCCCGTGCCGTTGTCCTCGATGCGGAAGCCGATGGTCTGGCTCTGCTGGACGATGCCGAAGCGCGGCGTCTGGGTGAGGACGACGCGGCGGTCCTTGTCGGTGGAGCGGCCGGTGATGAGGGCGTGGACCGGCGCGGTGAAGCCGATGGCCGCGGCCTGGGCCGGCACATCGTGGACCTGTCCGTCGGTGACGAGGATGGCGCCGCCGACCCGCTCGGCGGGAACGTCGGCAAGGCCGGAGCGCAGCGCCTCGAAGAGGTGCGTGCCGTCGGTCTGGCCGTCGGAGGCCCCTGCCTCGATCCAGCGGATCTCGAAGCCCGGCGAGCGGGCAAGGCTGCGCTCGATGGCGGCGCGCGCCTCGTCGGTGATGCGGCGGCGGTCGGCCAGCGACTGGCTTGCCGAACGGTCAAGGACCACGGCGACGACCGACTGCAGCGGATCGCGATCCTCCTGCGTGAAGACGGGATTGCCGAGGGCGAGGAGGGCGAGGGCCATGGCACCGATGCGCCACCAGGCGCCGCGGCTGCGGGAGAGCAGGAGCAGCGCCGAAAGGGCCAGCACCGCCAGCGCGGCGAGGCCGAGCGCCCAGAGCGGGATGACGGGGGACCAGACGACGCCAAGGCTCATCGTCAGTTCCCCAGCCGCTCGAGCAGGGCCGGCACGTGGACCTGGTCGGTCTTGTAGTTGCCGGTCAGCGCATACATCACGATGTTGACCCCGAAGCGGAAGGCGAGCTCGCGCTGGCGCGCCTCACCCTGGACGGGGAGCAGCGGATTGCCCTGACGGTCGACCGCCCAGGCCGAGGCGAGGTCGTTGGCGGTGATGATGATCGGCGAGACAGAATCGGAGGCGCGCGCCGGCCGGGCGCTCTCCTCGTCGGTCGCCGGCGGGATGGCCTCGACCCAGGTGACGCCGTCGGTGTAGCGGCCGGGGAATTCCCGCAGGATGAAGAAGGCGCGGGCCAGCACATGGTCGCGCGGCACCGCCTCCAGCTCCGGGATGTCGAGGCCGGCGAGGATGCGCCGCAGGGTCACCTGCGCCGGGCTCGCCTGGCCGGGGCGGGCGGTCAGCGCGTCGCGGGTGTCGAAGATCACCATGCCGCCCTGCTTCATGTAGGCGTCGAGCCGCAGCAGCGCCTGGGGCGAGGGCTCCTCGGCGCCCGCGACCACCGGCCAGTAGAGCACGGGGAAGAAGGCGAGTTCGTCGCGGGCGATGTCGACGCCCTGCGGCTGCGCCGGCTCCAGCGCCGTGCGGGCGGAGAGGAAGCGCGTCAGGCCCTCGAGGCCGGCGCGGGAGACATCGTCCACCTCGCGCGAGCCGGTGACGACATAGGCGAGGCGCGTCGACTGCGTGGCCTTGATGGCCGCATCGTCGGCGGCATTGCCTGTGGAGATGACCGGGCGGTCCTGGTTGCGGCGCGTCTGGGCCTCGGCATCATGTCCGCCCATGAGGGCGAGACCCGCGGCGGCCAGCACCAGGGAGGCCGCCACCCGGCGGCGCGGCCCGACGAGGCGGGCAAGGCCGCCAGCGATGAGGAAGACGATCAGGCCGTCGGCGAGGAGGAGGAGAAGGGCGGCCACGAGCAGCGGAGTCCTGAGGTCAACCGGTTCGCCCAGACGATAGCGTTCGATCGTGGCGGAGAGGGGGCCGGCATCGAGGGGCTTCAGCCGCTCGTCGGGGGTGAGAACGTTGACCGCGAGCGTGCCGTCGGCCGGGCCATAGAAGCCCGGCGGAGCGTCGAAGGTGGCAGCGTCGCGCCAGTCCGAGGGGATCGCCTTGGCGGTGGCCGGCGGGGCGATGAAGGCGCCATAGCCGTCGAGCACGCGGGTCGGGGCAACCCGTTCGGCAGCGCGGGCCGTCCCCGGCGCGGCGGTGATGCCCTCTGCTCCCGGCTTGCCGGCGGCGGACAGTCCGGCAATGCGCTTCAGCATGTCGACGAAGGCGCCCGAGAGCGGCAGGTCCGACCAGGCGGTGTCGGCGGTGATGTGGAAGAGCACGAGCAGGCCCTGGCCACGCTTCTCCGCGGTGACCAGCGGCGTGCCGTCGGCGAGCTGCGCCCAGGTCTTGTCGGCGAGCAGCCCGTCGGGCTCGGCAAGGACCTGGCGGCGCACGCGCACATCGGCGGGCACCGCAATGTCGGCGAAGGGGCTCTCGCGGCCGAAGGGCGCGAGCGCCTGCGGCGTTTCCCAGGACAGCGCGCCGCCGAGCTGGCGGCCGCCGCGACGCAGGCGCACCGGCACGAGGTCGTCGCCCTGCGCGCCGGCAAGGCGCGTTCCGGCAAAGCGCAGGAGGATGCCGCCGTCGTCGATGAAGCGGTTCAGCGCCTGCCGGGCCGAGGGGGTGACGGTGCCGACATCGGTCAGCACGATCATCGGCACGCGGCTCTCGATGAAGCGCAGGATGGCGTCGGAGGGCGAGGCGCCCTCGACGGTGCGGATATCGGCGAAGGGCTCCAGCGCGCGGCCGAGATAATAGGTCGGCGACAGGAGCGGCTGGGCGGTGTCGGAGGTCGCGCCGGAGACGACGCCGACCGTGCGGCGGGCCCAGCGGGAATCGATGAGCTGGACCGCGCCGGCCGAGCGTTCGCCGGCAATATCGAGGCGGGTGATCTCGTTGCGGATCTCCACCGGCAGGTCGAAGCGAACGTCGGCTTCGGTCTTGCCGGCCTCGAAGGCGAAGGCGGCCTCGCCCAGCGGCAGGCCGCGGCCGTCGAGCGCGCGCACCCGGCCGACCTGTGCCGGGCCGCCCTGCGGCCGCAGCACCTTGGCGGTGAAGCCGCCGGCCGTGTTGGTGGCGGCGGCGAGCGCCAGCGGCTGGGCGAGGCCGGTGTCGAAGACGGTGACGCGGCGCCCCGAAACCAGCGGCGCGAGCTGGTCGATGAAGGTCTTGGTGCGGCCGGTATCGGTGCCATCCGCCAGCCAGACGACCTCCGCCTCGGGCTGGGCGGCGAGGAACTTGGTCAGCGCCGGCAGCAGCGCGGCGCGATCGGGCGTATGCGGCAGCGGATCGATGGAGCGCAGCCGCTCGCGCACCGTCGCCGGCGTTTCCAGCGCAATGTCCACCACCGGGCGCGATGTCGGCACGAAGGCGACGGCGCGTCCGGCGCTCTCGGCGGAGGCGATGATCTCGGATGCGACGCGCTGGCGCTGGTCGAAGGTGGCGGCGGAGGGCCAGCCGTCGTCGAGCAGCAGCAGGACCGGTCCGCGCGCACCGCCGGTGGCGGCGGGCGGGTTCCACATCGGCCCGGCCATGGCGAGGATGATGAGGGCGGCGAGGAGCAGGCGCAGCGCGGTCAGCCACCACGGGCTGTGCGAGGGCGTCTCCTCCTTCGGCGCGATGTCCATGAGGATGCGCGTCGGCGGAAAGCGGACCCGGCGCGGCCGCGGCGGCACGAGGCGCAGCAGCCACCACAGAGCCGGCAGGGCGGCCAGCGCAAAGAGGACGAGCGGCGAGGCGAAGGCGAGGGGCAGGCCGAGCATCAGGCGCCTCCCGGGCCGGGTCCGAGGTCGCGCGAGCCCGGGCCCATGCGCTGGTGCAGGGCGAGGATGGCGGTGGCCGGCGGCTGGTCGGTGCGGTGGACGGCGAAGCTCCAGCCGCGGGCGTCGCAGCCGCGTCTCAGCTCCGCGCGATGGGCGGCAAGGCGGGCGATGTAGTCGTCGCGCCAGGTCTCGGCGCGGCCGGCGGTGATGGTCAGCTTGTCCTCGAGCTCCTCGAACTCGACCCGGCCCTTGTAGGGGAAGGTCTCTTCGATGGGATCGTTGATCTGCAGGACATGGCCGCGTGAGCCGGTTGCGGCCAGGGCTCGGATCTCCTCGCCGAAGGTTGCGGCCGGGACGAGGCAGTCCGACAGGATCACCACCTCCGAGAGGCGCGAGACGGGGGCGCGCGGCGGCAGGTTGGCGGAGGAGAGGTCGGGCAGGGCCAGCAGGGCGTCCGCCATGCGGTCGATGATGGCGCGGCTGGCGGTCGGGCGCATCACGCCGGGAATGCCGACGCGCTCGCCACCGCGCACCATGATCTCCGCCAGCGCAAAGGCGATGACGAGGCAGCGGTCGCGCTTGGTCTCCCAGGCGAGCGGCGAGACGAACTGCATGGAGGCCGAGCAATCCGGCCAGATCCAGACGGTATGGGCCGCCTCCCACTCGCGCTCGCGGACATAGAGCGTGCGGTCACGGCCCGAGCGCCGCCAGTCGATGCGGGCCGCGGGCTCGCCACTCATGAAGCGGCGGAACTGCCAGAAATTCTCGCCGGTGCCGGCGCGCCGGCGGCCGTGCAGGCCATGGACCACCGTCGCCGCCACGCGCCGCGCCTCCAGCACCAGCCGGGGGAGGGCGGCGGCGAGCATCTCGCCGTCGCGCATCAGGCGGCTGGCATGGTCCTCGCGGCTCTCGGCGTTGGCGAGGTCGAACATCGGCGTCAACCGATCGGCTTGACCAGGGCGGCGATGGCTTTCTCCACCGTCAGGCCGTCGGCCCGGGCGGAGAAGGACAGGGCCATGCGGTGCTTCAGCACGGGCTCGGCAAGAGCGACAACGTCGTCGACGGAGGGCGCGAGGCGGCCGTCGAGCAGGGCGCGGGCGCGCACGGCCAGCATGAGGGCCTGCGAGGCGCGCGGGCCGGGCCCCCAGGCGATGGCCGAGGCGAGCTCGCCCTTGGCGGCGCCGGGACGGGCGGAGCGGACCAGCTGGAGAATCGCCTCCACGACGGATTCACCCACCGGCAGGCGGCGGACGAGGCGCTGCGCCGCCATCAGGTCCTCGGCGGTCAGCGCCGGCTTGGCGCGGGCGCCTTCCGAACCGGTCGTGTCGAAGAGAATCTTCCGCTCGGCATCGAGGTCGGGATAGTCGACGTCGATCTGCATGAGGAAGCGGTCGAGCTGCGCCTCGGGCAGGGGATAGGTGCCCTCCTGCTCCAGCGGGTTCTGGGTGGCGAGCACATGGAACGGGCGCGGAAGCTCATAGCTCTCGCCGGCCACCGTCACCTGGTGCTCCTGCATGGACTGCAGCAGCGCCGACTGGGTGCGGGGCGAGGCGCGGTTGATCTCGTCCGCCATGAGCAGCTGGGCGAAGACCGGGCCCTTGATGAAACGGAAGGCGCGGCGGCCGCCGGCCTCCTCCTCCAGCACCTCGGAGCCGAGGATGTCGGAGGGCATGAGGTCGGGCGTGAACTGGATGCGGCGGGCATCGAGGCCCAGCACCGTGCCCATGGTCTCCACGAGCTTGGTCTTGGCGAGGCCGGGAAGGCCGACAAGCAGCGCATGGCCGCCCGACAGGACGGTGATGAGCGCCCGGTCGACGACGGACTGCTGGCCGAAGATCACGGTGGAGATATTGGCGCGCGCGGTCCGGATCTGGGCGGCCGTTGCCTCGGCGGCACGGACGATGGCGTCTTCCATCCGTTCGGCGGTCTCGGCGGTCATGGTCGCTCCCTCGAGGCTGCGTCGCTGTGCATTGCATCATGGCCCATGCGTTGCGACGGGGATAGTCGAGTCTTAGGTTCGTCACAGGCATCGTCCACCGGAACAGCTCCGGAAGACAGGGGCCATCACCCAATCGTGAGGTGGCGAAGTGATGACGCAGAGGGGACCACAGCAAGGTCTCGACGGGATCGCGGCAGCCTTGAAGAAGGCCGGCGGCGGTGCGCCGGTTCATCTGTGGAATCCGCCCTATTGCGGCGATCTCGACATTCGTATCGCCGCCGATGGCACGTGGTTCTACATGAAGACGCCCATCGGCCGGATGCCGCTGGTCAAGCTGTTCTCCTCCGTCATCAAGCGCGAGGAGGGGCGCTATTTCCTCGTCACCCCCGTGGAAAAGATCGGCATCACCGTCGATGACGCGCCCTTCGCGGCGGTGGAGATGCGGGTGGACGGGGAGGGGCGGGACCGCCGCATCGCCTTCCGCACCCAGGTCGAGGACTGGATCGAGGTCGGTAAGGACCATCCGCTCCGCTTCGAGAAGGAAGAGGGCACGGATGGGGTGAAACCCTATGTCCTGGTGCGCCGCGACCTTTGGGCGCGGGTCTCTCGCGCCCTCTTTCACGATCTCGCGAGCCTCGGGGAGATCGAGCGGCAGGGTGACCGCGACTGGTTCGGGCTCTATGTGGCGGGCGCGTTCTACCCGATGGTGGATGCCGTCGAGATCGAGGGACTGACGTGATCGCCGATTCGCCTGATGCCTTCCGCCTCGCCGTCACCCGGCGGCTGAGCCTCGACCTGCCGCAGATGCAGCAGGACCTGTTCGGCATGGGCGCGACCAGCCCGCTCGACGAGGGCGACCACACCGTCAACGAGGGCCGCCCGGCCCGTCCCGCGGCGGTGCTGGTGCCGGTGGTGGCGCGCGAGGAGCCGACCATGCTGCTGACGCAGCGCTCCTCCGACATGCCCGACCATTCCGGCCAGATCGCCTTTCCCGGCGGCAAGATCGAGACGGATGATGCGACGCCGTTGGATGCAGCCTTGCGCGAGGCGGAGGAGGAGATCGGCCTTGCCCGCGCCCATGTGCAGCCGCTCGGCTATCTGCTGCCCTTCCTGTCGCGCACCGGCTATTTCATCACGCCGGTGGTGGCGCTGGTGCATCCGCCCTTCGAGCTGGAGCTCAATCCGCGCGAGGTGACGGATGCCTTCGAGGTGCCGCTGACCTTCCTGATGGACCCTTCGAACCACCAGAAGCAGCACCGCGAATTCAACGGCCAGCGGCGGCACTTCTACGCCATGCCCTTCGGCGAGCGGTACATCTGGGGCATCACGGCCGGGATCATCCGCAATCTCTGGGAACGGCTCGACGAGGCGGCGCCCGCCGACGCTTCGGCATGAGGATCGCCCTCAACCTCGCCCTCTTCGTCCTGCCCTTCGTGCTCTATTTCGTCTGGCTGCACCTGAAGGAGCGCAATCCGTTCCTCAAGGAGCACTGGGACCGCCAGCCCGTGGTCTGGCTCGGCCTGTTCGGGCTCGTTCTGGGTGGCGGCTACTTCCTCTACCACCTGTCCTACCAGGTCCGGGACCCCAACGTAGTCTATCGCCCGGCGCGGGTCGAGAACGGCGTGTTCTTCCCCGCGGAGATGCAGCCGCGCCGGCCGGAGCCGCCGCGATGAGCGAGGCCGGGGCGCTGCCGCCGCTGCCCGCATGGTTCGGGGAAGGACCGGTCAGGCGCCTGCTCGACGTGATCGGTGTCGCGGGCGACGAGGCGCGGCCGGTGGGCGGGGCCGTGCGCAACTGGCTCCTCGGGCTCGATCCCGGCGATGTCGACATCGCGACGACGGCGGAACCGGGCGTGGTGGCGGCGCGCTGCCGCGAGGCGGGCTTCAAGGTGGTGCCGACCGGCATCGCCCATGGCACGGTGACGGTGGTGGTGGAGGGCACCGGCTTCGAGGTGACGACGCTGCGCGAGGATGTCGCGACCGACGGGCGGCATGCGGTCGTGCGCTTCGGGCGCGACTGGCGATCCGACGCGGCGCGGCGGGATTTCACCTTCAACGCCATGAGCCTGACGGCCGAGGGGGCGCTTTTCGACCCGTTCGGGGGGAGGGCGGATCTCGCGCGTGGGATCGTGCGGTTCATCGGGGAAGCGGTCGCGCGGGTGCGCGAGGACCGCCTGCGCATCCTCCGGCTGTTCCGGTTCCACGCGACCTATGGCGCGGGCGCGCTGGACGGGGAGGCGCGCGCCGCCGCGATCGCCGAGCGCGCGGGCGTCGCGGACCTGTCGCGCGAGCGCGTGCGCGCGGAACTCATGAAGCTCCTCGTTGCCCCGCGGGCGGCGGAGGGCGCGCAGGCCATGGCCGATTGCGGCCTGCTCGACCGCATCCTCGGAGGCGTGCCGATGGCGGCCACCGTCCAGCGCCTCGCCGCCATCGAGGCAAGCCTCGGCCTTGCCGCCGACCCGGTGCGCCGCATGGCCGCGCTGGCAGTGCTGACGCGCGAGGACGCCATCCGCCTGCGCGAGCGCCTTGCCCTCTCCAATGCCGAGTTCCGCCGCCTTGAGGGCATCGGCCACGGCTGGCGCCAGCCCGATCCGGCCGCCGGCGCCATCGCCGCCAAGGCCCTCTTGGCGGCCACCGGGCCACGCGGCTATGGCGACCGCGCCATGGTGGGCTTCGCCCGGTCCGGCGCCCCTGCCGATGACGCAGCCTGGTTGCAACTGCTGACCCTTCCGGACCGCTGGAAGGCCCCGAGCCTTCCCGTTTCCGGCGACGACCTGATGCGCCGCGGGGTCGCGGCGGGCCCTGCCGTCGGCCGTGTCCTGTCGGCCGTGCGCGAGCGCTGGATCGCCGCTGACTTCCCCACCGATCGGGCGAGTGTCGAGGCGATCACGGCGGCGGCTCTCGCGGCGGACTGCGGCTGACCCCCACCGAACGGCCGATAATTGCGTGGCCGATATGCGCAACCATCTTGCGCCAATTAATTGATGGGCAAGTTTTTTTTGGTTGGATCAATACGTCCGCCGCTCCGTCCGGAGAGGCCCCATGGCTTAATCTGACGAGATGGTGAGCGTCACCCGCAACGGTCCTGAGAACACAGCGCGCGAGTTGCCGGTCGAGGTGTATGTCTCGATGGTCGATGCGCTGTACGAGGACGTGCGCTCGCTGCTCCTCGGCGTGCTCGCCGCCCTCGCCGGCACCGTTTACGTCGCCGTCCTCACCGGCAATCCCATCCTCGTCGGCTTTCCCTTCGCCATCGTCCTCATCGCTGCGGGGCGCGTCTTGCGCATGCGCGCCTACCGGCGGGAACGCCGTGATGTCCGCAGCGCCGAACAGGCGCGGCGCTGGGAGCGCGAGTACACGATTGGCGCCAATCTCCTGGTTTTCACCATCGGCCTGTGGTGCCTCGCCTGCTTCGTGCTGACGACGCTGCCGAGCGCGCATCTCTTCTGCGTGGCCGTGGCACTGTCCTACATGGTCGGCGTCGGCGGGCGGAACTTCGCCAACGGTCCCTTCGTCGACAACCAGATCGCCCTGCTGTGCGCGCCGCTGGTGCTCGGCATGGTGATGACCGGCAACTGGGACTACCTGATCCTCGCCTGCTTCGCGGTGCCGTTCTTCGCCAGCGTGCGCAGCATCGCCCGGCGCCTGCGCGACATCCTGCTCAATGCCATCATCGCCAAGCGCGACGTTTCGCTGCTGGCCGACCGCTTCGACACGGCGCTCAATAACATGCCGCATGGCCTCGCCATGTTCGATGCCGATGGCCGGGTGCTGGTCGTCAACCGTCGCTGGAGCGAGATCCTCCCCATCGATCCCGAGACCATCACCACCCGCTCGCGCTGCGAGGCGATCATCGCGGCCTATGTCGAACTCGGCCTCCTGTCGGAGCGCGATGGTGGCCGCATCATCGAGGCGGTCGGCACGCGGCGCGGCGATCTCGCCAGCAGCCAGCTCGAGGTCACCGCCGGCGACCGCAATGTCGACATGACCTTCCAGCCGATGGAGTCGGGCGGGCTGGTCGTTGCCATCGAGGACATCACGGAGAAGCGCCGCACCGAGGCCCGCATCGCCCACATGGCCCGCCATGACGCGCTGACCGGCCTGCCGAACCGCTCGCTCTACCAGGAGCGGCTGGAGGCGGCGCTGGCGATGATGAACGGCGACGACATGCTGGCCGTCCTCTTCGTCGACCTCGACAATTTCCAGCAGATCAACGACACGCTCGGCCACAGCATGGGCGATGCGGTGCTGATCGAGGTCGCGGACCGGCTGCGCTTCACCGTCGGCGAGAACGACGTGGTCGCCCGCTTCAGCGCCGACGAATTCGTCATCCTGCAGACCGGAGCCCGCAGCGAGCACGATGTCATCTCGCTCGCCGGCCGGGTCATCGAGACCGTCGGCGATATCGTGCAGGTCGAGGGCAAGGCCATTGCCTGCGGCGCCTCCGTCGGCATTGCCCTCGCGCCGCGCGACGGCACCGATGCCGACCAGCTCCTCAAGAGCGCCGACATGGCGCTCGCCCGCGCCAAGGCCGGCGGCCGCGGCATGCTGCATTTCTACGAAGAAGAGATGGACCGTCGCGCCCAGGCCCGTCGCGCCATCGAGATGGACCTGCGCCGGGCGCTGCAGAACGACGAACTGGCCGTCTATTTCCAGCCGCTTTTGAACCTCAAGACGCTCAGCGTCACCACCTGCGAGGCGCTGGTGCGCTGGCCCCACCCGGTCCGCGGCATGATCTCGCCGGCCGAATTCATACCCGTGGCCGAAGAGACCGGCCTCGTCCTCGAGATGGGCCGCCAGGTCATGCGCAAGGCCTGCCTCGCCTGTGCCGGGTGGCCGGACGGGGTCCGCGTCGCGGTGAACCTCTCCTCGGTGCAGTTCGAGCGCGACGACGTGGTCGCGGTGGTGGCCGAGGCGCTGAGCATCAGCGGGCTCGACCCCTCACGCCTGGAGCTTGAGATCACCGAGACGCTGCTGCTGAAGGACTCGGCCCCCGTGCTCGAGACGCTCGAGCGGCTGAAGGCGATGGGCGTGCGCGTATCGCTGGATGATTTCGGCACGGGCTATTCGAGCCTCAGCTATCTCCACAAGTTCCCGATCGACAAGGTCAAGATCGACCGGTCCTTCGTCCGGCCGATCACCACCGACCGCAAGGCCGCCAAGCTGCTGCGCGGCGTCACCCGCCTCGGCGCGGAACTTGGCCTCGCCGTCGTGGTGGAGGGCGTGGAGACCCACGAGCAGCTCAAGATGATCGATGCTGCGGGTGTCGTGACGGAGATCCAGGGCTTCATCCTGAGCCCCGCCGTGCCCGATGCGCAGGTCAGGGCGATGATGGGCCGGACCGCCAAGGATCTACTCACCAAGGCTGCGTAAAACGCGCCCTTATTACTTCCGTAGCGGCATGCCCCAGCGGCATCCGTATTCATCCCGTGCTGCACAATGACGCGGCGTGGCCGCTCCCGGAGATCGGTGCGGTGCCGGGACATGAGCCGCCCGCTTCTCCCTCCTCGATCCGGCCAGATGCTCCCCTGGCCGCAGATGGCGCCCCAAAACGGCGGCGACAGCCAGCTTCCTGCCCTCATGTCGATGGCCTGACGCCGCTCCGCGAGGGGGCCGGCCCCGCTGTGCAGCGCAGCGAAGCAATAACGGAGGTATGATGATAACGGTCATTGTATCTGACCGTTTTTACCTGGGCGCGTTAACGATGATTTAACCAACCGCTTTCCATTGGTTAAAAAACCATGAACAATGTCTCTGCTCAAACGGGCTGCCATTCGACAGACTCGCGGGGTTGTTCAGATGATTACGGTTAACGCCGAAAGTTCGTTCTCCCGCAATGTCGCAGATCTGGTGCGGCGTGTGGATTACCGGCGGGTGGTGACCGCCGCCGAGCGTGAGGCGGTGTTCCGCCTGCGCTACGACTGCTACCTCCGGGAGGGCGCGATCCTTCCCAATGAGACGGGCCTCTTCGCAGACGACTTCGACGATGCGCCGAATGTCTTCATCTTCGGGCTGCATCTCGACGGTGTTCTGGCGAGTTCCATCCGCGTTCATGTCGCAAGCCCCGCTCACCCCATCGCGCCGGCTCTCTCGGTGTTCGGGGATGTGCTCGGGCCGCGCATTGCGCGGGGCGAGGTGATCGTCGATCCGACGCGCTTCGTCGTCGACCAGGAGCTGTCGCGGATCCATCCGGGCCTCGCCTATGCCACCGTGCGCATGGGCATGCTGGCGGCCGAATATGCCGAGGCCGACTATGCGCTGGCGACGGTCCGCACCGAGCATCGCGCCTTCTACAAGCGCCTGCTGTTCATGGAACCGGTCGGCGAGCCGCGGCTCTACCCGAACCTGAAGAACCCCATCAACCTGATGGGCGTGTCCTTCCCTCTGATGCGGCAGCGTGTCTATGATCGCTATCCGTTCATGACCTCCACCCGCGAGGAGCAGGACCGGCTCTTCGGTCCCCGCCCCGAGCGGAGCATGGCAGTGCCGATGACGGGCGAAGCGCTGGAGGCTGCCGCGGCGGCCTGAGCCGGGGAGGCGGGCGATGAGGTCGGACAGGAACAGGCCCTTTGATGCCGTCCGCCGTGCGCCCGGCGCCCGCGAGCAGGCGTCCGATGGGTGGAAGCGCGAGACATTCGTGCTGCCGCGCGAGGCGGCGCGGATCAAGGCCCGCGAGATCCTGGATCGCTTCCCGAAGGCCGCCTACCTGACCGAGGTCGAGTTCTGGCGCGAATTGGAAGACGGCCGCATCGAGTTCACGATGCGCCGCCTTCCGAGTTCGGACTGAACGAGAAGAGACTTACTCCTCGTCGTCGGATTCCTCGTCCTCCGACTGGCCGTCTTCCTCGTCCCCTTCTTCCTCGTCTTCGGGGTCGAGGATCGCCTCGAGGGCGACGAGCGGGATCTGCTCGCGGAACAGGTCGCCTTCCTCGCCGAGCCAGATGCAGGTGGCGTCCTCGTCGTGGATCGCCGCGACGGTGAGGGCCTGGCCGCCCGATTTCAGGGTGACGATGTCGCCGGCACGAAAGGTCATGGGAGCCTCCTTGTTGGGGTGCGGGCTCCTCTTCGCACGGGTCCGTGACGGGGCGATCACGACAGCGCGACGCTCCGTCGCAGGCTAAACCGCAACCGCTACGTAGTGGGACGCATGACAAATGATGCCGGCTCCGCTGTTGTGCCGGGGCATCGTTTTTGTGGTTGGGACCAGCGGGAGACCACCGTCGCCATGCACAGCCAGACCAGCGCCGACGCCCTTGTCGATCTCGCGGAGGAGTGCCTTGCCAATGGCAAGACGCGCAGCGAGGTCGCGGCTTTCCTGGCCCGCGAATATGCGCTTGACCTCGGGGGCGTGATGACGGTGCTGGCCCGTCGCGAGTCCCGCTCGGCCCGCCGTCAGTTCCGTGCGGCCGTGGCGGCCGTCTTCGTCGCCGTCGTCGCGGTGGCGAACCGGGAAGGGCAGTTCGACGTGCCCTTCCTCTCCTTCATCTGATCCCCGTCAGCCTCGCCGCGCGGCGAGGCTCGCCATCAGCGAGCGGATGCCGTCCGTCCAGGGCGCGCATTGCGTCGACAGCCTGACGCGGTTGGTCAGGCTGCCGAGTTCCGGGCTGGCGATGGTGACGATGTCGCCGAGCTTGTGGGTGAAGCCCTTGCCCTTGTCGCCGCGATCCTGGATCGGCGCGAAGAGCGTGCCGCAATAGAGCACGAGCCCGTCGGGATACTGGTGGTGCGGGCCGATGGCCTGGCGGGCCAGGTCCTCGACGTCGCGCGAGATCGCCGCCATGTCGCTGCGGCCGTCGAGAACGAAGCCATCCTCGCCGGTGACGGTCAACGACACCTTCATGGCCCGCACCGCGTCGATGCCGAAGTTGGCGTCGAACAGGCGGACGAAGGGGCCGAGCGCAGCCGAGGCATTGTTGTCCTTGGCCTTGCCGAGGAGCAGCGCCGACCGGCCCTCGACATCGCGCAGATTGACGTCATTGCCGAGCGTGGCGCCGACGATCCGGCCGCTCGACGAGATGACCAGCACCACCTCCGGCTCCGGGTTATTCCAGGTGGAGATGGGGTGGAGGCCGACATCGGCGCCGGTGCCGACCGACGAGAGGACCGGGGCCTTGGTGAAGATCTCGGCGTCCGGCCCGATGCCGACCTCGAGGTACTGTGACCAGAGCCCGCGCTCCTGCAGGTGCTTCTTGAGCGCGGCGGCCTCTGGCGAGCCGGGCTTCAGTCCCTTGAGTTCGCCGCCGATGATCTCGCCGATCTCGGCGCGGATGGCCGCGGCCCGCTCGGGCACGCCCTTGGCCTGTTCCTCGATGACGCGCTCCACCATGGAGATGGCGAAGGTCACGCCCGCCGCCTTCACAGCCTGGAGGTCGATCGGCGAGAGCAGGAAGGGCTTTCCGGCGTCGCGCGCCTCGGGCGGGGTGTGAGCGAGGACCGTGGAGAGGTCACCGATCCGCTCGCCCGGCACAGCTGCCAGGGCTGCCGCCGGGTCGGGCCGGTCGAAGAGGTCCGATGTCGTAGCGAAGGCGGCGGTGACGTCGAAGACGCCGCCGTCGCGGACCGCGACGACCGAGGGGCCGAGGCCGGGCCTGAAGACCCGGCCTACGAGGGTGCCCGCCGTGCCGTCGGCGGGAAGGGTGCTGACGGCGGCGAGCGTGACGGTCATCAGATGCACCGTCCGCCGTCGACCTCGAGCACGACGCCGGTCAGGAAATGACCGGGATCGGCGGCGAGGAACAGCGCCGCGTCGGCAATGTCCTTCGGGGTGGAGAGGCGGCCCATGGGAATGGAGGCGACGAACTTCTTGCGCATCTCCGGCGTGTCCTCGCCCATGAAGGTGCCGAGGAGCGGCGTGTCGCCGGCCACCGGCGCCAGCGCGCAGACGCGGATGCCATCGGGCGCGAGCTCGACCGCCATGGACTTTGTGAGCAGGTTCACCGCGCCCTTGGAGGCATTGTACCAAGCAAGGCCCGGGCGGGGGCGGATGCCGGCGGTGGAGCCGACATTGACGATGACGCCGCCGCCGTTCTGCCGCATCGGCGGGATGACCGCATGGGCGAAGTGGAAGATCGACTTCACGTTGACGTCGAAGACGCGGTCGAAGGTCGCCTCGTCCACCTCCAGCATCGGCCGGTTGCGGTGGGAGGTGCCGGCATTGTTGACGAGGATGTCGACCTTGCCGAAGCGCTCGATGGTCTTGGCGACGGCGCGCTGGAGGTCCTTGGCCTTGGAGACGTCGCACTTCATGCCGAAAGCCTTGCGGCCGAAGGGCTTGGCCGCGGCCTTGGCGCCCTCCTCGTTGAGGTCGAGGACGGCGATGCGCGCGCCCTCCTTGGCAAAGGCCTCGACGATGCCGAGGCCGAAGCCCTGCGCGCCGCCGGTGACGATGGCGACCTTGTCCTTCAGACGCATGGTTTCCCCCTGATGCGTGGATGCTTGGTGCGGCGGTCCTGGCGGATCAGCCGTGGTTGATGACGACGGTCTTGGAGGCGGAGAACTCGTAGAGCGCCTCGAACCCCTTCTCGCGGCCGTGGCCGGACTTCTTCACGCCGCCGAAGGGCAGCTCGATGCCGCCGCCGGCGCCGTAGCCGTTGACGAAGACCTGGCCGCAGCGCATGGCGCGGGCCACCCGCATGGAGCGCTTGGCGTCGCGGCTCCAGACGCCGGCGACGAGGCCGTAATCGGTGCCGTTGGCGAGGCGGATGGCGTCCTCCTCGTCATCGAAGGGAATGGCGGAGAGGACCGGGCCGAAGACCTCGTCGCAGGCGAGCGAGTTGGTGCGCGGCACCGGGCCGAAGAGGGTCGGGGCGACGTAGAAGCCGTTCGGCGGCAGGTTCGGCGCGAGGGCGCCCTCGGCGAGGACCGGAATGCCGTCGGCGCGGGCGCGGGCGACGAAGTCCTCGACGCGCTTCTTCTGGCCGCGGGTGATCATCGGTCCGCAGTCGAGGTCCATGTCCCAGGCGCCGACGCGCACGGTCTTGAAGCGCTCGGCGACGCGGCCGACGAGCTCGTCATAGGCGGCGCGCTCCACCAGCATGCGCGAGCCCGCCGAGCAGGTCTGGCCGCCGTTCTGGATGATGGCGTTGACCAGGGTCGGCACAGCCGCGTCGAAATCGGCATCCTTGAACACGACCTGGGGCGACTTGCCGCCGAGTTCCAGGGTGCAGCCGATGTGGTTCCGCGCCGCCGCCGACTGGATCAGCGTGCCGACCTCCGGCGAGCCGGTGAAGGAGATGAAGTCGATGCCGCGATGGGCGGAGAGGGCGGCGCCCGCCTCCTCGCCGAGGCCGGTGAGCAGGTTGATGACGCCCGGCGGGAAGCCGACCTCGAGCGCCAGCTCGCAGATGCGGATGAGCGAGAGGCAGGCATCCTCGGCCGGCTTCACCACGCAGGTGTTGCCGCAGGCGAGCGAGGCCGCCACCGAGCGGCCGAAGATCTGCGCGGGATAGTTCCACGGCACGATGTGGGCGGTGACGCCGTGGGGATCGCGCACCACGGCGACCGTGTAGCCGTTGAGGAAGGGGATGGTCTCGCCATGCACCTTGTCGGCGGCCGTGCCGTAGAACTCGAAATAGCGGGCGGCGGCGGTGATGTCGGCCTTGCCCTGGCGGGCGGGCTTGCCGGTGTCGATGCTCTCCAGGAGCGAGAGTTCTTCGTGGTTGGCAAGGATCGCATCGGCGAGCTTGCAGAGCAGGCGGCCGCGCTCGGTCGCGGTCATGCGGCCCCAGGGACCCTCCTCGAAGGCGCGGCGGGCGGCGGCGACCGCCCGGTCCACGTCCTCGGCAGACGAGCGCGGCATGGAGGAGATCACGGCGCCATCGGACGGGCCGACCACGTCGAGGGTCGCGCCGCTCGCCGCCGCGACCGACTTGCCGTCGACGACATTGAGATAGGCGCGGGCGAGGCCGCGGGGCGGGGTGATGGCCTCAGGGCTGGCGGTCATGCGGATTTCCTCGGCGAGGGCGGGCGCCGGCCGCATGGGGCGGCGCCGGATGATCGGGCGCGCACGCTAGCCGCGCCGCACGGGCGCCGGAAGAGGGGGCTCGCATGGGAGCCTTTCCGCCAGGGGCGGGGAGGGCGGTCAGATCCGGACGGCGAACTGGGCCACGGCGAGCACGCCGCCGATCCCCGCGGCGATGCCGATGAGGAAGATGACGAAGGCGCCGAAGCCGGAGAACCGGACGCGCTGCGCCTCGGCAGCAGGCGGCTCCTGCACGGGGAGCGTGGCCGCGGCCGGCGCTTCCATGACCGGCGGGGCGTCACCGGCCGGCTGCGATGCCACGAACGGGGCGGGCAGGTCGGCGGGCGGCAGGGCCGGTTCGCCCGCGGCCGGCTCGGGCGCAAGGGCGGGCGTCTGCGCCAACAGACGCTCGCGCTCGATCAGCCGGCGGGCCACATAGGCGGTGATGCGCCCGGCAACCGCGCCGATGTCGGCGCTCTCGATCAGCACGCGGCGGCCGTCGCGCGTATCCTGGAGGAAGCGGTAGCTGCGCTTGTCGCGGCCGATCTCGACGAAGCTGACCATGTCGATCCACAGCCGGGGCGTTTCGCCCGGCGTGATGCCCGTGTCGAAGAGTTCGACATGGCGCGGCACCTCGTCGAAGACCGGCTTCAGCCGGTCTTGCAGCATGCCGAGGCGGGCGAGGTCGGCCTCGCGCAGGGCGACGACGACGCCGGTGCGTTCGGCCTCGTCGATGCGCAGGGCGCGGATCGTCTCCTTGAGGCTGCGGTCGGCAGTGGGCTTGGCGTCCATGGGGCTGTCCGGGCGAGGGGCGATAGTTAACGATCATATAATCGTGGCGCGGCGGCGGCGGGAGCGGTGCGTGCGCAGGTCCGTCGCTGGGGCCATCCGGCCGGCCGGGCGGCGATGATGTCGGCGCCAGCCACCCCGGTGCGATCGTCGATCGTGCGGCCTCTTATGGCTTTAACCACTTGATTCACCTGTGATTCCGCGCCGCGTCACTGTTGTCGTTGGGGCACTCTGTCGCGAAAATGAGCGCCTCATCGACGGCTCATCCTGTCCTTGAGGCTCTGCGGCATTGACCGGCGCCTGGCCGGGGCGGACGGTCGCCGCGCAAAGTGCCTGGCCGGATTCCCGGCGGCTGGAATGGACATGCCCATGAAGAACCTGCTCCTCGCCACCACGGCGCTCGTGGCCTTCGCCGGTGGCGCCCAGGCCGCTGATCTCGGCGCGCCGCGCTCGCCCGTCGCCGCGGCTGTCGTGGCCCCGGCCTTCAACTGGACCGGCTTCTATGTTGGTGCACAGTTCGGGTACGGTTGGGGCGCAGCAACCCAGCCGTGGACTGCCGTCGTCGTCAATCCGGTCGCCTTCCCGAATTTCCAGGCCAATGCTCGTCAGTCCGGTCTGCTGGGCGGCGTTCACGTCGGCTACAATTGGCAGATCAACAGCCTTGTTCTTGGCGTTGTGGCCGATGTGGAAGCTTCCGGCATCAACGGCAATGACGGGGGATCGGGCGGCGACGTTAATGGAGTGCGCCATCGCTGGAATGCCTCGCTGCGAGGCCGCGTCGGTTTCGCCGTTGACCAGGCGCTGATCTACGCCACCGGTGGCTTCGCCTATATGAACGCGCAGGGTACCCAGACCTCGCGCGCGCCGAATGAGTTCATCGGCTTCAACACGACGGGATGGACCGCGGGCGCAGGCGTCGAATATGCCTTCACGCCAAACCTGACCGCCCGCGTTGAGTATCGTTACACGGACTACAGCGCCAAGACAGTGATTTTCCCGGTTTCGGGCTACTCGGAGCGTATTCGACCGCAGATCCATGCCGTCCGACTCGGGGTGAGCTACCTCTTCTCGACCGGCCCCTCGGCCGTCGTCGCGCGTTACTGACCTGACGCATTCGCGTCGGAGGGACGGACGGGCCGCCTTCGGGCGGCCCGTTTGCGTTTTAGGGGTATCCAACACGAGCCCCATCTACGATTCGGAGGCGTGGTCCCAGCATTCGCGATCGGACTGCCGTGCGACATCTGCCATCACGAGTCGTCGCACCAAGGTGACGTGCCACGTCAACTGTACGATGGACCTCTTCCCGGGCGCTTTTGTGTTGTCGCCACGCAACAGCATGTATTCAATCCCGCATTCCTCATGGGAATCACGGGTCTGGGGCGCGCAATGCCCTTGCGTCGCGGCAGTGCCCCCGGCATGGTCGAGACCAGCATTCCATGGCCGGTCGAACCGGCGTCATCTCTTTGCAGGACGCACACCATGAAGAAGCTTCTCCTCGCCACCACGGCGCTCGTCGCCTTCGCCGCTGGCGCCCAGGCTGCCGATCTCGGTGTGCCGCGCTCGCCCGTCGCCGCGGCGGTTGTCGCTCCGGCCTTCAACTGGACTGGTTTCTATCTCGGCGCCCACCTCGGTGCCGTGGTCAACCAGGACCGCGTCAACATTCCGGGTTATGGCGCTCTCGGTCTGTACACTCGTTCTCCGACGAGCCTCATGGTCGGCGGCCAGCTCGGGTACAACTATCAGGTGAACAACGTCGTCTTTGGTCTGGAGGCGGACCTCAGTTACCTGGCTGGCTCAAGAACTGGTCTTTCTGGCAACGGTGGTGCTGAGCTCTTTCGGGTTCGCCCAGACTATAACGGGTCGATCCGCGGCCGCCTTGGCTTCGCTGCTGATCGGGCCCTGTTCTATGTCACCGGCGGCGTTGCGTTTCACGGCCTGACTGCAAACTTTGATCTCCCCTTCAATGGTCCGCGGAAGTACAACTACGTTGGTGGAACCGTCGGTGCGGGCGTCGAATATGCGGTGACCAACAATTGGTCGGTCCGTGGTGAATACCTCTATGGTTTCTATGGCACCAAGACCGCTGTATTCAATGGTCCCGTGGATATCCGGCCGCAGACCCACACATTCCGGGTCGGCGTGAACTACCTCTTCTCGACCGGCCCCTCAGCCGTCGTCGCGCGCTACTGATTTCTGACGCACAGCGTTGAAGGGACGAGCGGGCCGCCTTCGGGCGGCCCGTTTGCGTTCGGGGAGCCGTGAAAAGTGGCCGCCGGCGGGGAGTTGCCCGCCTTCGCGGTTGGGTCGTGCTTGTCCGCGTTTTGAAGTGAACGCTGCTGAGACGATGATGTGTTGCGTTGCATGGGTGACGCACTCGTCGGGCGGAGTGTGGTCCGCCAGCAACAGTCCCCGTTGAAAAGTTCATTCCGCTTGGGAAATACGCGTACCTGCCGTGAATTGATGTTGCGCGACGCGGGGAGCGCAGCCATGGTCGTGCTCGGCATTCCGCAGCTGGTCGAACCGGCGCTACTCCTGTGCAGGACGCACCCCATGAAGAAGCTTCTCCTCGCGACCACGGCTCTCGTCGCCTTCGCCACCGGCGCCCAGGCTGCCGATCTCGGCGTGCCGCGCTCGCCGGTTGCCGCTGCGGTCGTCGCTCCGGCCTTCTCCTGGACCGGTTTCTATATCGGCGCCCATGCCGGGTATGGCTTTGGTAATTCCCGGTTCGTCGGAGGCGGCGTGTTCCCGACGTCGGTCAACGGTCCTCTGATCGGCGGCCAGGTTGGCTTCAATTACCAGATCAACCAGATCGTCCTTGGCGTTGAAGCTGACCTCGCTTTCACTGCTATCACCGGCCGTCCCGGGAACTTTCCGACGATTTCGCACCGCACGAATATGCTGGGGTCCCTGCGCGCCCGCGGTGGTTTCGCTGTCGATCGCGCCCTTCTCTACGTGACCGGCGGTCTCGGTTTCCAGGGCGCCGCCACGGCTCAGACCCCGGGCCCGGCTGAGAAGTACACCCGGACGGGCTGGACCCTCGGCGCGGGCGTCGAGTACGCCCTGACCCAGAATTGGACCGCCAAGCTGGAATACAGCTACTACAACTTCGGCACGCGCACCCTCGGCCCGATTTATGCTGGAACCGTGCGTTCCGACATCCACACGGTGAAGATCGGCGTGAACTACCTCTTCTCGACCGGCCCCTCGGCCGTGGTCGCGCGCTACTGATCGCTGGCGCCTCAGCGTCGGAGGGACGAACGGGCCGCCTTCAGGCGGCCCGTTTGCGTTTGGAGGAGCCGTGAAGGGGGCGCCAACGGGGCTGCCGGCATTGCTGGTTGAGCCTCCCTTGTCCATGGCTGGAGGCGAGCAGGGCGATACGATGACGGGTTGCGCCGCATGGTTGGTGTGGTCCGCCGGCCACACGACGCGGTGGAAAGACGCTTCCCCTTCGGAAACGCACGTTCTTCGAGTGCGCTCATCTTGCGCGCCGATGAGAGCGCAGCCATGGTCGCCGCATCATTGCGCGGCAGATAGATTCCGCGCCACTCCCTTGCAGGACGCACCCGATGAAGAAGCTTCTTCTTGCCACCACGGCGCTCGTCGCCTTCGTCGCCGGCGCCCAGGCCGCTGATCTCGGCGCGCCGCGCTCGCCCGTCGCCGCGGCGGTCGTCGCTCCGGCGTTCAACTGGACCGGTTTCTATCTGGGCCTCCACGCCGGCTACGGCTTCGGCCGCACGACGGGTATCACGCCTGGCCTGGTGGCCTATCCAGCCAACACCACCGGCCCGCTGATCGGCGGCCAGGTTGGCTTCAACTACCAGATCAATCAAATCGTGCTCGGCGCCGAGGCAGACATCGCTCTCGCCGCGATCACCGGCCGGAACCCGGGTGTCGGTTTGCCCGCCCCGGTGCTTTACCGCACCAACATGCTCGGTTCGCTGCGGGCCCGCGGTGGTATCGCCGTCGACCGCGTGCTTCTCTACGTCACGGGCGGTCTCGGCTTCCAGAACGCCTCCTTCACCAACACCGTTGGTCCGGAGAGGTATACCCGGACCGGCTGGACCCTCGGTGCGGGCGTGGAATATGCCGTCGCCCAGAACTGGACCGTGAAGGGCGAGTACGCCTACTACAATTTCGGCACCCGGGCGCTCGGCCCGATCTACACCGGCACGGTGCGCTCCGATGTCCACACCGTGAAGCTCGGCGTGAACTACCTCTTCTCGACCGGCCCGTCGGCCGTCGTCGCGCGCTACTGATACCTGACGCATCCGCGTCGGAGGGACGAGCGGGCCGCCTTCGGGCGGCCCGTTTGCGTTCGGGGACGATGGGCCCATCCCCACTGCGCTACCGTGACATTCATGTCACAGGCGGTGGTCCAATACAGGGACTATCGGGCAAAAGTGTCCTGCGACGGGCGGTCGCGGGTTGCGGGGGTACAGCGAGTCGTGCTTTCCGCAGCGGGACGGCGCGGGCTCTCCCAGCCGTGCCCAAGCATTGAAGTGGAAATTCGCAATGAAGAAGCTGCTCCTCGCCACCACCGCGCTCGTCGCCTTCGCCGCCGGCGCCCAGGCCGCCGACCTCGGCTCGCGCCGCGCCCCCGTCGCCGCCGCTGTCGTGGCCCCGGCCTTCTCCTGGACCGGCTTCTATGTCGGCGCCTTCGCCGGCTACGGCTGGAACAACTACAACATCGTCGGCCTCGGCACCGGCACGGGCAACGGCCCGCTCCTCGGCGGCACGGTTGGCTACAACTACCAGATCAACCAGTTCGTCCTCGGCGCCGAGGCTGACCTGGCCTTCGCCGCGATCACCGGTCGCCCGGCTGCTGCCCCGAACTTCTCGCTGCGCACCAACATGCTCGGCTCGGTCCGCGCCCGCGCCGGCTTCGCCGTCGACCGCGCTCTCCTCTTCGTGACCGGCGGTCTCGGCATCCAGAACGCTGCCTTCAGCGCCAACGGCGGCCCGATCGAGCGCTTCACCCGCACCGGCTGGACCCTCGGCGGCGGCGTCGAGTACGCCCTGACCCAGAACTGGACCGCGAAGCTCGAGTACAGCTACTACAACTTCGGCACCCGCCCGGCCGGCGCTGTGTACGGCCTGCCGGTCCGCAACGAGGTCCACACTGTGAAGCTCGGCGTGAACTACCTGTTCTCGACCGGCCCGTCGGCCGTCGTCGCGCGCTACTGATTTCTGACGCTTCCAGCGTCGGAGGAACGAGCGGGCCGCCTTCGGGCGGCCCGTTTGCGTTTGCGGTATCTTCATTGTTTCGGCGGGCCGATCTCCACAATCGCATGTCTTGATGATCGCATTGGGCGAAAATCACAGAAACCGTCATGCATTCCGTATCGCGTCACCGTTGTAGGATTGTCACGACGGGTGCGAATGCATGCGCAGACGTGATCATCACTGGGCATCGAGGCCGGACGACGGTTGAGATGCGGATCATGTCGTGATGTGACTCAGGCTGTTGCTGGTTTTGAGCTGGCCCATGAGGATCACATCGTGAAGACAACTGTTATCGCTGCTGCTGCCTTGATCGCGCTGCCCCTGGGGGCCGGCGCAGCCGATCTTGGGGCGGTGCGCGCGCCCTCGTCGGCGGCTGTCGCGGCGCAGGCCTTCGACTGGAGCGGCTTCTACCTTGGCGCTCACGCGGGCTACGGGTTTGGGCGTGCCTTGCCGGTGAACTTCGGCGGCGTGCCGTTTCCGACCAATGTCGGCGGCGCGCTGATCGGCGGCCAGGTCGGCTTCAACTATCAGATCAACCAGGTCGTCCTCGGCGCCGAGGCGGATCTCGCCCTGACCAGCATCAGCGGCAGCAACCCCGTCCTGCCCCCTGCCATCCGGGTGCGGACCCATGTCCTTGGCACCCTTCGCGCGCGTGCCGGTTTCGCCGTGGACCGGGCGCTGATCTATGGCACGGGCGGCCTTGCCGTGCAGTCCGCGACCTTCGGCTATGGCCCGGGGCCGCAGGGCTATTCGCGCGTCGGCTGGACCATCGGCGCCGGTGTCGAATATGCCCTCGCGCCCCATTGGACGGTGAAGGCCGAGTATGCCTATCACAGCTTCGGCTCGCGCGACCTGCTGCCGCTCTACGGGCTCACCATCAGCTCGAACATTCACACCGTGAAGCTCGGCGTGAACTACCTGTTCTCGACAGGCCCGTCGGCCGTCAGCGCCCGCTACTGAGCGCGCTCCCCCCTTGGGCGAGGCCGGGCTGCCTGCAGGCGGTCCGGCCATCGCCATGTCCGGTCGCGCTTTGGTGTCGCCTTCTCCAATTCGTCGTCATTTGCAAATAGTATATGTGAATTGAGAATTCGTATTTGGCGAGAATGTCTATTGTTTTCACAGGCCTCATGAAGGCTTTTGACCCAGTTTTTACGGTACGGTAACCACGTTCATCTCATCATCGACGAAGACTTACCCGATCATCACCGCTGATCGATGGAGTTCGTCATGATGAGCCGTTTGAGCCTTGCCGCAGCCCTCGCACTGGCCACGACTGGCGTCCATGCCGCCGACCTTGGCGTTCCGCGCCAGCCCGTCGACGCCGCGGTCATTGCCCCCGTCTTCGATTGGTCAGGCCTCTATGCGGGCATCCAGGGTGGATATGCCGGCACCCATCAGGCCTGGACCGTGACCTTTCCCGGTCCGTTCCGGACAGGGTGGGCCGGGCAGGGCGGCCTCGTCGGCCTCCATGTCGGCGCCAACCGCCAGTTCGGGCGGCTGGTCCTGGGTCTCCAGGCCGACATCAATGCCGGCGCCATTGCAGGATCGATAACGGATCCGCCGGTCGTCTTCGCAAGCCGGGCCAACCTGCTGGGTGCTCTCGAGGCGCGGGTGGGAATCGCGACCGACCGCTTCCTGATCTATGCCGCCGGCGGTGCCGCCGGCACCGATGCCCGCCATAGCTTCACCCTTGGTCAGATCGGGCCTGTCGTCTTTCGGCAGAACTGGCTGGGATGGACCGTCGGCGGCGGGGCCGAATATGCCTTCGGCTCGGGCTGGACCGCACGGCTCGAGTATCGCTTCGCCGATTTCGGATCCCGCGCCTACCCGGCCACGCCCGTGGGCGGGAACGGCGTGATCAATGCGCACAGCCATCGCCAGACCATCCAGACCGTTCGCCTCGGCCTGAGCTATCTGTTCTCGACCGGCCCTGTTGCCGTCAGCGCCCGCTACTGAGATCTACGCGTTCAGCGTCGGAGGAAAGAGCGGGCCGCCTTCGGGCGGCCCGTTTGCGTTTGTGGCGGGCGGTTCAGCCAGACTTCATGGACGATGATTCGGGTACCCCGTCGTAAATGACATGGAAAGTCAGTCATTCCCTGCCCCGTCACAGTTGCTGCAGTGCCACATATGACGCAACGTCATCGCATGACCTTGGAGGGTATTCACCTCGGGGGCGCGATTTGTCATTGATCAAGCTGGCATTCTTCTGGTTTTCCTTGATCGATCGTTTCGCCCGGGTCTGCCCGGCGCTAAAGGGCTGCCTAATGAAGACGCTTCTCCTCGCCACTACAGCGCTCGTCGCCTTCGCCGCCGGCGCCCAGGCTGCCGATCTTGGCTCGCGCCGCGCCCCGGTCGCCGCCGCCGTCGTCGCCCCGGCCTTCTCCTGGACCGGCTTCTATGTCGGCGCCTTTGCCGGCTATGGCTGGAACAACTTCAACGCGTTTGGTCCCGGCGCCGGTACCGGCAACGGCCCGCTCCTGGGCGCCACGATCGGCTACAACTACCAGATCAATCAGTTCGTCCTCGGCGCAGAGGCTGACCTCGCCTTCGCCGCGATCACGGGTCGCGCTACTGCTGCCCCGACCTTCTCGCTGCGCACCAACATGCTCGGCTCGGTCCGCGCCCGCGCCGGCTTCGCTGTCGACCGCGCACTCCTCTACGTGACCGGCGGTCTCGGCATCCAGAACGCCGCTTGGTCGCAGAACGCCGCCCCGATCGAGCGCTTCACCCGCACCGGCTGGACCCTCGGGGGCGGCGTCGAGTACGCCATCACCCAGAACTGGACCGCCAAGCTCGAGTACAACTACTACAACTTCGGCACCCGTCCGGCCGGCCCAGTTTACTTCATGCCGATCCGCAACGAGGTCCACACCGTGAAACTCGGCGTGAACTACCTCTTCTCGACCGGCCCCTCGGCCGTCGTCGCGCGCTACTGATTTCTGACGCGTCCAGCGTCGGAGGAACGAGCGGGCCGCCTTCGGGTGGCCCGTTTGCGTTTGTGGCGGGCGGTGCAGCCGGACTTCATGGACGATGATTCGGTGACCTGCCGTAAATAACATGGAAAGTCAGTCATTCCCTGCCCCGTCACAGTTGCTGCAGTGCCACACATGGCGCGCCGTTGCTGCATGACCTTGCAGGTCACTCACTGCAGGCGCGCGATTTTCGATTGATCAGGCCGACATTATTCTGGTGTCCATGGCCTCATCATTCTGACCGGGTCCGCCCGACGCTGAAGGACTGCATCATGAAGACATCTCTTCTTGCCGCTGCCGCTGCACTGATCGCCCTGACTGCCGGCGCTGAGGCCGCCGATCTGGTGCGGCCGCGCCAGTCTGTCGCGGCGACCGTTGTGGCGCAGGCTGCGCCGTTCAACTGGACCGGCTTCTATCTGGGTGGCCATCTCGGCTATGGCTGGGGTCGCACGGGCTGGACCTACGTGGCGGAAACCGTGGCCAGCAACCCCAAGGGCATCTTCGGCGGCCTGCATGGTGGCTATAACTGGCAGGTCAACAATTTCGTCATCGGCGTCGAGCAGGATCTGAGCGCGGCGGCCTTCAGCGACCGCGACATCTGCGGCGCCAACGCGACCTGGACCTGCACGTCGCGGACGAACTGGCTCGGCTCGACCCGCCTTCGCGGCGGTCTCGCCGCTGATCGCGCCCTGTTCTACGTGACCGGTGGTCTCGGCTACGGCGACACGCGCGTCACCACCGTGACGGCCGGCGGCCCCATCAGCAGTTCGCGGTTTCGCGTCGGCTATGCCGTGGGCGCCGGTGTCGAATATGCCTTCGCCCAGAACTGGACCGCCAAGGCCGAGTATCTGTACTTCGACCTGGGTCGCGCCAGCTACGCCGGCTTCGATGGCGATCCCGTCCGCGCCCGCTTCCAGTATCACACGATGAAGGTCGGCCTGAGCTATCTGTTCTCGACCGGCCCGTCGGCCGTCAGCGCCCGCTACTGACCGGGTTCTCCCGCTTCAGCTCATCACGGGCGGCCCCCGCGCGGCCCATCTTGCGCAGGGGGGGGGCCTCGTGCCCCGGCCTAACGCAGCGTGAGTGGCTTTGCGGTGACAGCGAAAGCCCCGCGAACCGCCCGCCCAAGACGTCGATACCGCCCGTCTACACCTCGTTACCGGGCTTTCCGCGCGGCCGGTTGCAGTCGCCGGCGGAAGCTGTCACGCCGGTTCCGTTCGTACACCGGGAACCTCGGGGAGGGGGCGGGGTTCTCATCGTTGGTAGCCGGGCCGCAAGGCCGGGCTTTGCAAGGGACGACACACATGAAGAACCTTCTCCTCGCCGGCGCGGCCTCGATGGCCGTCCTCGCGTTCCAGCCGGCCCAGGCCGCCGACCTCATGCGGCCCCGCCAGCCGGTGGCCGACACGGTCGTGGCCGTTCCCGCCGGCTTCTCCTGGACCGGCATCTATGGCGGCGTCCATCTCGGCTATGGCTGGGGCCGCTCCAACTGGGGCTTCATCCCCGCCGGCACCTTCACCTCGCCCTCCTCGGACGGCATCTTCGGCGGTGTCCAGCTCGGCTATAACTACCAGATCAACCAGCTGGTGCTTGGCATCGAGGGCGATGCCTCGGCCGCCGATCTGTCGGGCTGGTCGTCCTGCCCGAACCCGGCCTTCACCTGCGCCTCGCGGGCGAACTTCCTCGGCACGATCCGCGGCCGCATCGGCTGGGCCTGGGACCGCACCCTGATCTACGGCACCGGCGGCGTGGCCTTCGGCAACTTCCGCAACCGCACCTATGACGCGGCGACGGTGACGCAGGTCGGCTCCTACAGCAATTCGCGCGTCGGCTACGCCCTTGGCGCCGGCCTCGAATATGCCTGGACCCCGAACGTGACCACGAAGCTCGAGTACATGTACTACGACTTCGGCTCCTCGACGCAGCTGGCCGGCCCTGGCTCGCTCGATCCGGCGAACGAAGTGCGGATCCGCAACAACGTGCACACCGTCAAGATCGGCCTGAACTACCTGTTCTCGACCGGTCCGGGCCCGATGGCCCGCTACTGATCGCGCCAGCGCGCATCGGATGACCAGGGCCGCTCCCTTGAGGGGGCGGCCCTTTTCGCGTCAGGAAGGGGCTCCCGCCTGCGGCGGAAAGCCGCCGAGCTGGCGCAGGGCTTCCCCCGCGATGATGGCGCTGGCGATGGCGACATTGAGCGATCGCAGCCCCGGCCGCAGCGGGATGAGGATTCGTGCGTCGGCGGCGGCATGGACCTCCTCCGGCACACCCGCCGATTCCCGTCCTGCCATGACGACATCGCCGGGCTGGAAGGCGAAATCCACATGCGGAACGCTGCCACGCGTGGTGGTGAGCACGAGACGGCGGCCTTCCGCCCGTCGGGAGGCCTCGAAAGCCGCCCAATCGTCGTGCCGGCACCACGAAACGTGGTCCAGGTAATCCATGCCGGCGCGGCGGAAAGCCCTGTCGGATACGGGAAATCCGGCGGGCTCGATGATGTCCACGGCGATGCCGAGACAGGCGGCCATGCGCAGGATCGTGCCGGTGTTCTGGGCGATGTCGGGCTGGTAGAGGGCGAGGCGGATCATCACCGGTTCATTCAGCACATTCAGAAAATACGAAACGGACGGCCTGTCGGTTCATGCCTCCGACGAAGGTCCCGTACAGTGCAATACGGTGTTCTCAAGGCCGGGCTGGACATCACCTTATAACGGTGCGAATAAGCGTCGCCGATCAAGGTCCCGCGTGGATTCCGTGGCTCGTTAGGGCCATTCGGCGTGGTGGCGCCACTCTCAGGCAGCCCCATGCCGGTCCGGTCTTCCGCGGAGGTGCCCCTCGCCTGGTCGGAGCGATTGGGTCCCGGTTGTCGGACCGACGAGCGAAAGGACGACAAGAAGTGGCAAGCGTTCAACATGCCGAGGGCGATCGCCGTGATTTCCTGTTCCTGGCGACGGGGGCTGCTGCTGCCGTTGGCGGCGCTGCGGCGATCTGGCCCTTCATCAGCCAGCTGGCGCCCGACGCCGGCACCATCGCAGCCGGCGCCCCGGTCGAGCTCGACCTCGCCTCGATCCCGGACGGCGGCCAGATCAAGATCCTCTGGCGCGGCAAGCCCTATTTCGTCCGCAACCGGACCGAGGCCGAGATCAAGGCTGCCCAGGACGTCGACGTGAAGACGCTGCGCGACCCGCAGCCCGACTCGGCCCGCGTCAAGGAAGGCAAGGCCAAGTGGCTCATCACCGCCGCCAACTGCACCCATCTCGGCTGCGTGCCGCTGGGCAACCAGGGTGACTATGGCGGCTGGTTCTGCCCCTGCCACGGTTCGCACTTCGATACGTCGGGCCGCATCCGCAAGGGCCCCGCGCCGGCCAACCTGCCCATCCCGCAGTACACCTTCGTCAGCGACACGCGCATCCGCATCACCGGTGCGCCTGGTTCCGCCGCCTGACGTCCCGATCCAGAGGTATTCACGACCATGCAGGGTCATTCGCACTACACCCCGACGTCGGGCATCGGAAAGTGGATGGATTCCCGTCTGCCGCTGCCGCGCCTCGTCTATGACAGCTTCATCGCCTATCCGGTCCCGAAGAACCTGAACTACTTCTACACCTTCGGCGCCATCCTCTCGTTCATGCTGGTGGCGCAGATCGTCACCGGCGTGGTGCTGGCGATGCACTACACCGCTCATGTCGACCTCGCCTTCAACTCGGTCGAGAAGATCATGCGCGACGTCAACTACGGTTGGATGATCCGCTATCTGCACTCGAACGGCGCGTCGATGTTCTTCATCGCCGTCTACATCCACATCTTCCGCGGCCTCTATTACGGGTCCTACAAGGCCCCCCGCGAGGTGCTCTGGATCCTCGGCGTCATCATCTACCTGCTGATGATGGCCACCGCCTTCCTCGGCTATGTGCTGCCCTGGGGCCAGATGTCCCTGTGGGGCGCGGTCGTCATCACCAACCTGTTCTCGGCCATCCCGCTGGTCGGCCCGACCATCGTCGAGTTCCTGTGGGGCGGCTATTCGGTCGACCAGCCGACGCTGAACCGCTTCTTCTCGCTGCACTACCTGCTGCCCTTCATGATCGCGGGCGTCGTCGTCCTGCACGTCTGGGCGCTGCACGTGACCGGCCAGAACAATCCGGCCGGCGTCGAGGTGAAGGACGTGAAGAAGGACACCGTTCCCTTCACCCCCTACGCCACGATCAAGGACGCGGTCGGCCTCGTGTTCTTCCTGGCCTTCTTCGTCTGGTTCGCCTTCTTCCAGCCGAACTATCTCGGCCATGCCGTGAACTACGTGCCGGCTGACCCGCTGGTGACGCCGCCGCATATCGTGCCGGAGTGGTACTTCCTGCCCTTCTACGCGATCCTCCGCGCCATCACCTTCGACATCAACCTGATCATCTTCACGATCCCCTCGAAGCTTGGCGGCGTTCTGGCCATGTTCGCGGCCATCGCGGTGCTGGCCTTCCTGCCCTGGCTCGACACCTCGAAGGTCAAGTCCTCGGCCTATCGCCCGCTGCACAAGCAGTTCTTCTGGGCCTTCGTCGTGGTCTGCGTGATGCTGGGCTGGCTCGGCTCCAAGCCGGCCGAGTACCCCTACACCGTGCTGTCGCTGATCTTCACCGGCCTGTACTTCGCGTACTTCCTGGTGGTGCTGCCGCTGCTCGGCCTGTTCGAGACCCCGCGCCAGCTTCCGGCCTCCATCGCCGATGCGGTGCTGGGCAAGAACCGCGGTGCGGCTCCCGTCACGGCCGGCGCCGCTGCCGCGCCGCAGACCAAAGGTTGAGAGAACCGAAGGACTTCATGAGATGACGCGTTTCTCTCTCCGCATGGCGGCGGCCGGTCTTGCCGGCCTCGCCCTCGCCGCCACCCTCTCGCCGGCCTCGGCCGCCGAGCAGGTGGAGCCGCCGCGCTTCAACTGGTCGTTTGCCGGCATTTTCGGCACCTTCGACCGGGCGCAGCTGCAGCGCGGCTTCCAGGTCTACAAGGAGGTCTGCTCGGCCTGCCACGGCATCGAGCAGATCTCGTTCCGCAACCTCGCCCAGCCCGGCGGCCCGGGCTTCAGCGCCGCCCAGGCGGCGCAGATTGCCGCCGACTGGGTCCACAAGGTCCGCGAGATCGGCGACGACGGCCAGCCGGCTGAGCGCACCCCGCGCCTTGCCGACCGCATCCCCGGCCCGTTCCCGAACAAGAAGGCCGCCGAGACCGCCAATGGCGGCAAGGCTCCGCCGGACCTGTCGCTGATGCCGAAGGCGCGCACCTATGAGCGCGGCTTCCCGCGCTTCCTGTTCGACATCGTCACGCTCTACCAGGAGCAGGGTGCCGACTACGTGAAGGCCTTCCTTCGCGGTTACGAAGACGGGCACGACACGCCGCCCGGCACCCACTACAACAAGTACTATCCGGGCAACGCTGTCGCCATGCCGAACGTGCTGCAGGACGGCCAGGTGACCTATTCCGACGGTTCGCCGCAGACCGCTGTGCAGTATGCCGCCGACGTCACCGCCTTCCTGATGTGGACGGCCGAGCCGCATCTCGAGCAGCGCAAGCGCATCGGCTTCCAGGTGCTGCTGTTCCTGCTGGTGCTCGGCGGCCTGACCTACTTCACCAAGAAGAAGGTCTGGAAGGACGTCGAAGGCCACGCCTGAGGCGTGACCGCAGGGACTTGACGAAGGGCCGCGCGAGCGGCCCTTTTTCGTGGGGCTTTGAGGGGACGGGCGCATGGCCAAGGCGGTTCTGGGCATCATGGGCGGGTCGGGCATCTACGACCTGCCGGGCCTCGAGGGGCTGGAGGAGGTCGCCATCGCCTCGCCCTGGGGCGAGCCCTCGGACGTGCTGCGCCGCGGGCGCATCGGCGGCACCGAGATCGTATTCCTGCCGCGGCATGGCCGGGGCCATCGCCTCAGCCCCTCCGACATCAATTACCGCGCCAATATCGACGTGCTGAAGCGGGCAGGGGTCACCGACCTCGTCTCGCTCTCCGCCGTCGGCTCGTTCAAGGGCGAGCTGCCGCCGGGCCATTTCGTCCTGGCCGACCAGTTCGTCGACCGGACCTATCTGCGCACATCCAGCTTCTTCGGCCAGGGCTGCGTCGCCCATGTCGCCTTCTCGCACCCCGTGGCGCCGCTGCTGCAGAAGCGCGTGGCGGCGGCCGCCGAGGCGGAGGGCATCGCCCATCAGGTCGGCGGCACGGCCGTCTGCATGGAGGGTCCGGCCTTCTCGACGCTGGCCGAGAGCCTGTTCCACAAGGGGCAGGGCTGGGACCTGATCGGCATGACCTCCATGCCCGAGGCCAAGCTCGCGCGCGAGGCCGAGATCTCCTTCGCCTTCGTCGGGATGGTGACGGACTACGACGCCTGGCACGAGGAGGTCGGACCGGTGGATGTCTCGCTCGTCGTCCACCACCTCCACGCCAATGCCGACAAGGCGCGCCGCCTGGTCGCCCGCCTTGCGCGTGATTTCCCCGCAGAGCACGAGCCCTGCCCGATCCATTCGGACCGGGCCCTGGAGCACGCCATCATCACGGCGAAGGAGCATCGCGACCCCGCGCTCGTGGCGAAGCTCGATGCGGTAGCCGGCCGCGTGCTCGGCCGCTGAGGCGTCACAGGCCGAAGGGGCCCATGCCCATATAGCCATAGCGCCACGTGGCGAAGCCCCAGAAGAGCAGGCCGGCGACGAGGCGCACCACGATCGCCACCGCGATGATGGCGGGAATGGCCGCGAGGGCCGCCTTGAAGAAGAAGGCGACGAGCCGAAGGAAGGGCACGTCGAGGGCGGTCAGGGTGACCGGCGTCGGCTGCCAGGTGGTTGGGGCCGGCTGGGCGGGCATGGTCATGGGTCTCTCCGGGTCGAGGGGCGCGTCCTGCCGGACACATCCCGTTTTCTGGGTGTCGCTCCCCGGCTAGAGTTGGACAGGGCGCAGAGGATGCGCCAGTGAATTCGCGGTAAGGTTTTGCCGGTGCGCCGGCACGGGGATGTGAGCGGATGACGGACGACGGGGATCTGCGCCAGGCGATCAGGACCATTCCGGACTATCCCAAGCCCGGCATCATGTTTCGCGACATCACCACGCTGCTCGGCGATGCGCGGGCGTTCCGCCGCGCCGTGGACCAGCTCGTCCATCCCTATGCGGGGGCGAAGATCGACAAGGTCGCGGGCATCGAGGCGCGCGGTTTCATCCTCGGCGGGGCGGTGGCGCACCAGCTCTCCGCCGGCTTCGTGCCGATCCGCAAGAAGGGCAAGCTGCCCCACCAGACCGTGCGCATGGCCTATGCGCTGGAATATGGCACCGACGAGATGGAGATCCATGTCGACGCCATCCGGCCCGGCGAGAAGGTCATCCTCGTCGACGACCTCATCGCCACGGGCGGCACGGCCGAGGGCGCGGTGAAGCTCTTGCGCCAGATCGGCGCCGATGTGGTGGCGGCCTGCTTCATCATCGACCTGCCGGAGCTCGGCGGTGCGGCCCGGCTGCGCGCCATGGGGCTGCCGGTGCGGGCGCTCATGGCCTTCGACGGGCACTAGCCCTGGCGAGGCTCAGCTGCAGCCGACCGGCGGGCGGCTGCCAGCCGGGCAGTTCCTGCCAAAATTCCGCCCCGTGCCGTACCAGCTGCCATTGGGGCGGCGCTCCCAGCCCGCGCCGAAATTCGATCCGGTGCCGGTGATGCGGTTGCGCTGGACCTCGTAGCCCGAGCCGAACCGGTTGCCGGTGCCGGTGACGCGGTTGCCGCGCTGCTCGTATCCGCCGCCGAAATTGCCGCCGGTGCCCCGGTAGGTCGTGGTGCCGGAGCGGCGGGAGCGTTCAACGTCGAAGCCGCGGCCGAAGTGGCGGCCTTCGCCCCGCAGGTTGCCGCGACGGTCCTCGACATATTGAACCGGCTCCGGGCGCGGAGCCGCTTCGGCGGGCACCGAAGCGATGATCTGGCCGGCCATCATCAGTGCGAGCATGGCGCTCATCGGATCCTCCCCAGGTCCCTCAGACAGGCCCTTGTGCCAGTCCTGTTTTTCCGCGGATTGTCGGCTCGGTGCCCTCGATCCTTCCCGATGACGTCTTGACCTTCCCACGGTGGGAAGGTGCATCCCCTGGCCAGACAACGTCCGGGAGCCTCCCATGCGCCGCACCTCGATCCCCGCCCTCGCTCTCGCCTTCGCTGCCGGCCTCGCGGTCTCCGCCGCGCTGACCGGCGGCGGCCTGCCTCTTCTCGCGCAGACCCACGGCCATGGTGCCCATGGCGGCCATGCGGCCGCGCCGCGCGCCGCTAGCGCCGCGACCGAGGGCTACCGCGCCGCCAATGCCCGCATGCATCGCGACATGGACATCGCCTTCACCGGCGATGCCGACGTCGATTTCGTGAAGGGCATGATCCCGCACCACCAGGGCGCCATCGACATGGCGAAGGTGGTCCTCGCCCATGGCAAGGACGCGCAGGTGCGCAAATGGGCGGAGGATGTCATCCGCGAGCAGGAGCGCGAGATCGGCGAGATGCGCGCCTGGCTGGCGCGGCAGGGCCGCTGACGCTCAGAGCGGCACGAAGACGGAGCCGTCGAAGGCGAAGACCAGCTCGCCGTGCTGGTTCTCGCCGGTGTTCAGCGAGAAGACGATGCCCCAGCCGGGGCGGGAGGCGAGCGGCCTCTTCGACACATATTCCGTGTAGTAGGTCACGGTGTCGCCGGCCCTGACCGGCCGCGGCCATTTGAGGTTGGTGAAGCCGCCGGAGGGACCGTTCCACTGCGGCGGCAGGCCCTTGGCGGCGCGCTCGGCGGCGATGCGCTGCGAATGCTCCACCCGCATCCGCATCCAGAGGCTGCCGGTGTGCCAGCCGGAGGCGACGAGCCCGCCGAAATGGGTGGCCTTGCCGCCTTCCTCGGAGAGGTGGAAGGGCTGCGGGTCGTAGTTGCGGGCGAAGGCGATGATGGCCTCGGCGGTGAAGGTATAGGCGCCGAGCCGCTCGCGCTCGCCGATGACGATGTCGTCGTACATGGTCAGGCCCCGGCGGACTGGCGGCGGGCGAAGAAGATCGGGTTGGTCTGCTCCATGACCACCTCGCCCTTCTGGTTCATCAGCTGGAAGCGGAAGCGGACGACGCCGCGGTCCGGCTTGGAGGCCGAGGGCCGCGCATCGAGAATCTCGCGGCGGACCGACAGCACGTCGCCCGGGAAGACCGGTTTCAGCCAGCGCACCTCGTCAATGCCGGGCGAGCCGATGGAGGTCGAGCCATTCATGAAGCCGTCGAACATCATGCGCATGAGGATGGCGCAGGAATGCCAGCCGGAGGCCGCGAGCCCGCCGAGCATGGAGGCGCGGCCGGCCTCCTCGTCGAGATGGAAGGGCTGCGGATCGAACTGGCTGGCGAAGTCGATCACCTCCTCCCTGGTCACCTCATAGGCGCCGAAGGTGGTGATCTCGCCGGGCACGAAGTCCTCGAAGGCGGGGTAGGGGCGTGTGGTGGTCAATCTGTCCTCCGAACCTTGTATCCGGCGACGTGGCTGTTCCGCCTTATGCCGGAAAGGGAGGGCTTCGTCCCGCTGGACGTTTGGCAGGGTGGTGAGGGGGGCAGGGAGGCGGTGGTCCCTCCAGCCGCCATGACCGGCCTTGTGCCGGGCATGATGCGGAGCAGGGGGCGATTGGAAGACCGCCGCCGCAGCTGGCGCTGTCTTCACCTCTCCCCGGCGGGGAGAGGTCGGCCGAAGGCCGGGAGAGGGGGCTTGAGGCTGTTCGGAGAGGGCTTCCCTCTCCCGCCTCGCTGCGCTCGTCGACCTCTCCCCGCCGGGGAGAGGTGGTTGGTGCGGCTGGCAGGGCGAGGCTGGCAGGGCGACGCCTCAGACCAGACGGGCGGAACCGTTGGCGAAACGTCCCCGCCTCAGTTGGCGAAGCGGAAGTGCAGCACGTCGCCGTCGGCCACGACGTATTCCTTGCCCTCGAGCCGCAGCTTGCCGGCATCGCGCGCACCGGCCTCGCCGCCGAGCGCGGTGTAGTCGGCATAGGCAATGGTCTCGGCGCGGATGAAGCCCTTCTCGAAGTCGGTGTGGATGACGCCGGCGGCGCCGGGCGCCTTGGTGCCCTGCGTGATGGTCCAGGCGCGGGCCTCCTTCGGGCCGACGGTGAAATAGGTCACCAGCGACAGGAGCTCGTAGCCGGCGCGGATGACGCGGTTGAGGCCCGGCTCGGTGAGGCCGACGGCCTCCAGGAAGTCCTTCTGGTCCTCGGCCGGCATGACCGCGATCTCGCTCTCGATCTTCGCCGAGACGACGACGGCCTTGCCGCCCTCCTCCTTGGCGCGGGCGAAGACCTTCTCGGAGAAGGCATTGCCCTTGTCGGCGGAGGCCTCCTCGACGTTGCAGACGTAGAGCACCTTCTTGGAGGTGAGCAGGTTCAGCATCTCGAAGGCCTTCTGCTCCTCCGGCTTCACCTCGGTCATGCGGGCCGGGCGGCCGTCGCGCAGGTGGACGAGGGCGCGGTTGATGAGGTCCACCAGCTCCTTCGACTCCTTGTCGCCGGAGCGGGCCTTCTTCTCGAGGTTGACGACGCGCTTCTCGAGGCTCTCGAGGTCGGCGAGCATCAGCTCGGTCTCGATGGTCTCGATGTCTGCGATCGGATCGACCTTGCCCTCGACATGGGTGATGTCGCCGTCCTCGAAGCAGCGCACGACGTGGACGATGGCGTCGACCTCGCGGATGTTGGCGAGGAACTGGTTGCCGAGGCCCTCACCCTTGGAGGCGCCGCGGACGATGCCGGCAATGTCGACGAAGGTGATGCGGGTCGGGATGATCTGCTGCGACTTGCCGATGGCGGCGAGTTGGTCGAGCCGCGGGTCCGGCACGGCCACGTCGCCGACATTCGGCTCGATGGTGCAGAACGGATAGTTGGCGGCCTGCGCCGCCGCCGTCTGCGTCAGGGCGTTGAAGAGGGTCGACTTGCCGACGTTCGGCAGGCCGACGATGCCGCATTTGAAGCCCATGGGAGGTCCGATCTCGTGGTTCGGCGCCTTGTCGAATGCAGGCGCGGGGGTGTCAAGGGCCGCGGGTGGCGGCGTCAGGGCGTGAGCGTCAGGCTTTGGGCGCGTCCTTCTCGCCGACGCGCTTCACCTCGCCCCAGCCGCGGCCCTCCATGGCGAGGTGGATGCGGTTCTGGAAGCCGGGATCGTCGCCGCTGGCCAGCAGCTCGGCATGGTCGGCGCAGGCCGCGCAGAGGTCCTCCACCCAGGGCGTCTCGGCCTTGGCGAAGTCGTTGAGGACATAGGCATGGACCAGCGCCTTGTCGCCGGGATGGCCGATGCCCATGCGCACGCGGCGATAGTCGTTGCCGCACTGGGCGGTGATCGAGCGCAGGCCGTTATGGCCGGCATTGCCGCCGCCGGTCTTCACCCGGAGCTTGGCGGGGGGCAGGTCGAGCTCGTCGTGGAAGACGATGACGTCGCCGAGCGCGATCTTGAAGAAGCGCATGGCCTCGCCGACGGCCCGGCCGCTCTCGTTCATGAAGGTCCCGGGCATCAGCAGCAGCACCTTCTGTGGGCCGATCGTGCCTTCCGCGGTGAGCCCCTGGAAGCGCTGGCGCCAGGGCGAGAAGCGATGACGCCGATGGATCGCCTCCATCGCCATGAAGCCGATATTGTGCCGGTTGTACTGGTATTTCGCCCCGGGATTGCCGAGGCCCGCCATCAGGATCATGGGCCAGGGTCTCTCGCGCGTGTTCGCGTCTCAAATGACAAGGGGCGCCCTGCGAGAGGGCGCCCCGATGCCGGTCACGGTGGGGCCAGGGCCCCGCCGGATCACTTCTTGGCGGCGGGCGCGGCGGCCGCAGGGGCCTCGGCGGCCGGCTCGGCGGCGGACACCGTCGGGGCGACGATCGACAGCAGCGTCACGTTCTCCTTGGAGGCGAAACGCGTGCCGGCCGGCAGCTTGACGTCCTGGACGTGGACGCTGTCACCGACGCCGAGGGCCGAGATGTCGACATCGACGCCATCGGGCAAGTTGTCGGCGTTGCAGAGCAGGGTGAGCGCGTGCAGGACGAGGTTGACCGTGCCGCCGGCCTTGATGCCCGGCGAGGCTTCGGCGCCCTTCACGTGGATCGGGATCTCGACGCTGATCTCCGCACCGGCGCCGAGGCGCAGGAAGTCGACATGGACCGGGGTGTCCTTGACGGGATCGAGCTGGTAGTCGCGCGGAATGACGCGATGCTTCTGGCCGTCGACCTCGAGCTCGAACACCGTCGAGAGGAAGTGACCGGCATAGATGCGCTGGTGAAGGGTCTTGTAGTCGATCGCGATCAGCACCGGGGGCTTCTTGTCCCCGTAGATCACACCGGGCACGCGGCCCTGACGACGTTCTGCGCGTGCGGCCCCCTTGCCGCCCTTCGCGCGGACCGTCGCCGACAACGTTGCGTTGGCAGCCATGGTCTTGTTCTCCAAAAGAAAGACCCGCGGCGGGAGCCTCCAGGGGTGCGGAGATGCCACGGGACGCGGCTCCATAGCGGAAAGCGCCCGAGGGAGCAAGGCTCGCCGTCCTCCCGGGGCATTTGGCGGCAAGGCCGGCGCGGCCTAGTCTGGCAGGAGATCGCCAGAGGTGACCCGCATGCGCATCCCATCCGCCGTCACGCTCGCCTGCCTTGCAGGCATGGCCTCCAGCCCTGTGGCGGCGCAAAGCCTGTTCGACCGGCTGACGGGCGCGGGAGGGGCGGGCGATCCCTGTTTCGCGCGGGCCTATGACCGGGAACATCTCGCGCGCAACCCGCGCCAGCGCGTGGTGGCGATCCATCTCGTGCGCGAGCGGGTGGAGGTCGCGGCTGAGAACAGCCCGCGGCGGTTCACGGTGCGCGTCGGCTTCCGGCTGCGCAGCGGGACGGAGACCTTCTCGACGCTGGCCATCTGCTCGCCTGCCGGCGATGGCGCGGCCTGTGCGGGCGAGGGCGACACCGGCTCGTTCCGGATCGCTCCTTCGGCGGACGGCTTGCGCCTCACCATTGCGCGGCTGGAGGTGGAGGGCGAGAGCGGGTCGAGCCCGGACCTTGCGCGCAGCGACGACCGCGTCTTCCTGCTGCGCCCGGCGCCTGCCGCGGCCTGCCCCACGGGCTAGATCACTCGTCGCGGCCGAGCAGGCCGTCGAGCGCCGCTTTGAGGTTTTCGAGCGACAGCGGTCGGTAGGCGAAGACGACCTTGCTGGCGCCGGCCGGCACTTCGACGCCGCGGAACAGCACGTCGGAGCGCAGCAGCGGCTTGCGCACGCCGTCGACCTCAACCTCCCAGCCCGGATACCAGGGCTCGTGGAGGGTGAGCACGGTCGAGACGCGCGCATCGACGGCAACCTCGATCCGGTCGGGGCGCCAGGCGGTGATCTCGGCCTTGCCGGGCGAGCGCATCAGCGCCTGCATGGCGGGGGTGAGGGCACTGGCGGTGCCCTGGCGGGGGGTAGCCTGCTGGTTGGCGGTGGCCTGCTGGCTCAGCTCGTCATCGTCGTCGACCATGACCTCCTGGTGCGTGCCGTTCACGCGCGGGAAGCTGCCGGCCTCGATGAAGGCGTCGGCATCGGCGACGCGGACGGCGCTGGCGAGGGCGACGCGCGGCGAGGGGTCGGGCAGGCGGTAGATCCAGGCGCGCGGGCCGGCCATGACCGTCTCGACCACCGAGCGCTGGGCGAGGTGCGGCATCTGCTCGATGGGCCGGTCGAGCACGATGTATTCGAGGCCGAGCAGCTTGGAGAGGTCGCAGCTGTAGCTGGGGAACGAGGTCGGGAACTGCCGGTGCAGGACCGTGTAGGGGCTCTCGCCGGGCGAGACGAGACGGTCATAGGGGCCGATGCGCAGCGGGTTGTAGCCGTTGGTGGCCTCGAAGCCATAGACCATGGCGGCGTTCTGCCAGGGCCCGCCGAGGCCGACGATCTCGACGCGCGGGCGGGTGGCACGCGAGCCGTGCTTCTTCAGCTCGCGGGTGAGGGTGGCGATGATGCCGGCGTCGCGGCCGGCCGGCTTCTCGAGGAAGGCGTACCAGGCGCGCGGCTCGGCATTGAGGGAGGAGCCGGCATTGCGCAGCACGAGTTCGCCGCCGGTGACGACGACCGCAAGGCTCGCAGCCGCGAGGCGCAGGCGCGCCGTCTTCGGCCAGGCCAGGAGGACGATCAGCGCGACATAGATCGGCGCGACCTTGGCGATGGCGAGGGCTGACTCCCAGCCCTTGCCGGAATGGGCCGAGAACTGGATCGCCCAGGCGAGCACACCCGCCGTGCCGAGCCCAAGGCCGATCGCCACGACCCGGTTGAGGCGGGGCAGGCCGCGGCGGACATAGTCGGCGAGGAGGAAGCCGGCGAGATAGGCGAGGCCGATGACGACGATGAAGAGGCCACCGACCGGCCGGCGGAAGCGCGAGACGCCCGGCACATGCTCGAAGAGGAAGGGGAAGACCGGCGTGTAGCGGCCGAGCGCATAGGCAAGGCCCGCCAGCGCCACGATGGCGAAGACCCGCCGGCCGGAGGCGAAGATGCGGCCGCCGGCAAGGCCGTGCCAGAGCAGGAGCAGCGCGGTCAGCGTGCCGGCGAAGAGATAGTTGAAGGAGCGGTCGGTGCTGTCGATGCCGGGCCGCGTGCCATGGCTCGGACCCCAGTCGCCGGTGGCGCTGGGCTGCAGCGAGCCGAGGGCGTCGGGGGCGAAGAAGGTGGCGAGGTTCACGGGGAACCAGGACGAGGTCAGCGCCGTCTCAAGGTCCACCGCGGGGCGGTTGGAGAAGCTGGCGAGCTGAGCGGTCAGCAGGATCGGCACCACCATGAGCGCGGCGCCGAGCAGCGCCATCAGCACGAAGAGGTGGAGGCGGCGGCCGAGATAGGCGAGGGGGCGCTCCTGCACCGCCACCTTGGTCAACGCATAGGCGACGAGGATGGCGCTGAGCAGCATCGGCTCCTGGGTGCGGCCGATGGCCAGCAGCACGGCGGTCAGGGTGAAGCCGATGGCGGACAGGATCGACCGGCGGTCGAGGGCGATGTCGAGCAGCAGCAGCGCGAGCGGGAAGAGGCCGTAGGCGGTGATGATGCCGACATGGTTCATGCGGCCGGCAACGACGCCGCCGAGCATGAAGACCGTGGCCGCCAGCACGGAGGCCGCGGCCGGCCAGCCGATGCGGTGGCCGTGGATGGCGATGGCCAGGCCGCCGACGAGCAGGTGGCAAAAGACAAGGAAGTCGAAGGCGAAGAGCGACGGCTCCGGATCGAACCAGGCCCAGATCAGGAAGGGCGGCTGGAAGATCAGCGACTGCGGGTCGGCGATGCTGGGATGGCCGGAATAATGGTAGGGGTTCCAGAAGGGCGTCGCGCCGGAATGGATGGCCGAGGCGAGGAACCGGAAGAAGGCGTAGAACTGGTTCTTGGAGTCCCAGGGCACGACGAGGTCGTTCAGCCACCACTGCATCCAGGCCGCCGTCCAGACCAGCGTGACGGCGAGGAGTGCGATGGCGAGGCCCGCGCGAGGGGATGCTGCGACGCTGCGCCACAGGCCCGCAAGGCGGGTTTGGGACGCGAACAAGACGGACGCGCCACGTGAGGCGGCGCGGGCCGGGCTTTGCAACGACACTGGCAGTCCCCCTGGACCACTTAGGATCCGACATTTTCACTGAAACGTGATCGACTCAAATTTCAAGTGATTTGTCGGTTCTCCCGGACCAGAGACCACAAACGACATTTACCGGACGTGAACGGGATTGGGTTGCAGCGCGGCGACGGGGGGGCGATAAGCGGGCATGTCCACGCTCGACCGTCAGCGCTCGACCTATGGTGGCCTTCGCGGCGTCCTCGCCAATCTCGCGAGCCGCTTCTCCACCTTTTCAGACCTGTCGGGCCGGCGGTTCAACGACCTGATGCCGAAGGGCCTCTATGCCCGCTCGCTCATCATCGTCATCGCGCCGATCGTCATCCTGCCGTCCGTCGTCGCCTATGTGTTCATGGAGCGGCACTGGCAGCTCGTCACCTATCGCCTCTCGGCGGCGGTGACACAGGACATCGCCGCCCTCATCGACATCCACCGCACCTATCCGGCCGACCGTGACGACGCGACGCTGAAGCGCATCGCGCGCGAGCGCCTGAACCTGATGGTCGACATCCTGCCGCCCGAGCCCCTGCCGGTGGCCGGGCCGCGGCCGTTCTTCGACGTGCTCGACGCCGCCCTGTCGCGGGAGATCGCGCTGCAGGTCGGCCGGCCCTTCTGGATCGACACGGTCGGCAATTCGGCGCTGGTGGAGATCCGCATCCAGCTCGAGGACGGCAAGATCATGAAGGTCTTTGCCCGGCGCGGCATGGCCTATGCCTCGAACAGCCACATCTTCCTCGTCTGGATGGTCATCGCCTCGCTGGTGCTGATCGCCATCGCCATCCTCTTCCTGCGCAACCAAATCCGCCCCATCCAGGCGCTGGCGGCCGCTGCGGAGGATTTCGGCAAGGGGCGCGAGGTCGCCGGCTTCCGCCCGCGCGGGGCGAGCGAGGTGCGCCAGGCGGCGCTGGCCTTCATCGAGATGCGTCGGCGCATCGAGCGGCAGATCGACCAGCGCACCACCATGCTGGCGGGCGTCAGCCATGACCTGCGCACCATCCTCACCCGCTTCAAGCTGGAACTCGCGCTCCTTCCCGAGGGACCGGAGACGGAGGCGCTGCGCCGCGACGTCGATGAGATGGGGCGGATGGTCGAGGGCTATCTCGCCTTTGCCCGCGGCGATGCCGGCGAGGCGCCGGCCGTCACCGACATCGAGATCATGCTGAAGGAGATCGGCGCCGATGCCGAGCGCACCGGTGCGCCGACCACCGTTGCCTATCACGGCCAGCCCACTGTGAAGGTCCGCCCCGACGCCTTCCGCCGCTGCATCGCCAATCTGGTGGTCAATGCGGCGCGCTATGGCGACGCCATCGCCATTACCGGCCATCGCGACCATCGCTGGCTGACCGTGACGGTGGACGATGACGGGCCGGGCATTCCGGCGGAGAACCGCGAGGACGTGTTCAAGCCCTTCCTGAGGCTCGACGACGCCCGCAACGTCGATGATGGCGGCTCGGGCCTCGGCCTTGCCATCGCCCGCGACATCGCCCGGTCCCATGGCGGCGAGATCAGCCTGTCGGACAGCCCGCTCGGGGGCCTCAGGGCGACGGTGCGCGTGCCGGTCTGACCGGCGTCAGGCCGCCGCTTCCGCGTCCGCGCCGATCCAGCGCTTCTTCGCCGCCAGAACCATGTCGTGGACGAAGAGCGACAGGTGGCCGGCGGTGATGGCGGCCGACAGCGCCATGCCGAAGATCCAGTAGCCCGGCATCGAGGAGAGCGCCGTCGTCGGCGAGGGAATGCGGCTCGCCTGGTCGAGGATCGGCTGGGCCAGCCAGGACATGAGGATGAGCCCGGCCAGGCCGCCCATGACGATGGCGGTGGAGCGGATATTGGCGAGCGGCTCGCTCGGGCCCACGAGGGCCCGCAGCGCGCCGACGAGGGTGAGGCTGAGCACGGTCGCCCAGGAGACGGCGTGGAGGCCGGCATAGACCTGCGCCTCGAAGATGCGATGGGTGGCGACGAGGGCGTCGATCCGCGCCTCCAGCGTGTCCGGCGACATCCAGAACAGCGAGAGGCGATAGCCCGGCACGGGTTCGATCAGGCCCCAGCCCGTGGTCGCGGCGGCGAGCGCCGCGGCAGCGAGATAGATCCCGCAAAACGTGATGACGAGCCGCCGCATGGACCCGAGCCTCCCATATCCCGGAGGCGACCCTAGGAGCGGGGCGGGGCCCTCACAATCGAAAGGTTAAGAGAGGGTTAACGGCGCGTCCCATCCCCGGTTCGGCCGGATTGCGGGCCGGCGGCTGCGGGGCGAGGCTCCCGGCCATACCAGGGAGGACGACCGATGACCGATCTTCACGCCGCGATGCCCGCCGCCATCCGCCGCTGGCACGCCGTCGCCGAAGCGCGGGATGTGGCCGGCCTCGCCGACCTGCTGGCGGAGACGGCGGTGTTCGAAAGCCCGGTGGTCCACACGCCGCAGGAGGGGCGGGCGATCACCACGAAATATCTGGCAGCGGCCTTCCAGGTGCTCAACAACGAGGCCTTCCACTATCCGAACCAGTGGTTCGGCGAGCGTTCGGCGGTGCTGGAATTCGCCACCGTCATCGACGGCATCGCCGTCAACGGCATCGACATGATCAGCTGGGACGAGGCCGACCGCATCACCCATTTCAAGGTGATGATCCGGCCGCTCAAGGCCATCAATATCGTCCACGAGAAGATGCGCGAGACGCTGATGGCGATGGCCGCCAAGGGCTGAGCGCAGTTCGGCGCTGAGCAGGGCTCAGCGCTGGCAGATGGTCGGGGTCGAGACGGCCTCGCCGGCGGGGCGGAACTTCAGCACCTGCGAGCCACCGAGGACCTGGCCGTTCGGCACCCAGTCGCCCGAGACGGTCATGGCCGGCGGCGTGGCGGTGCACAGGCACGGGCCGCAATAGGTGACAGGGCGGGTGCCCGGCGACTGCGCCGGGGACTGGGCGGGCGCCGCGTTGGCGCCGGCGGCAAAGCCGGCAGCGAGGACGAGGGCGGCAAAGGCGGTACGGGCGATGCGGGTCGACATGGTCTGTCTCCGGTCGGCGGCGCTGTCGGGCCGCAGGACGATGAACTTGACCATGGGTGGCGGTGGGCGGCGGAAAGGTTCAAACCGCCTAAGATTTTTCGTCAGCCCGGCGATTGCGGCCGCCGGCACGAGGAGGCGGTCCGGCCGGCCTCATGCGGCTGGAAGCGCAGGGTGATGCGGTCGCCCATGCGACCGCTCGGACGCCATTCGCCGGGAACGGGCATGTCGGGCCGCTCCTCGTCGCAGAGGCAGCCGGTGCAATAGAGGACGGGCTGGGGCGTCACGGCACGCGGCGCATCGCCGGAGAGACCGGCAAGGCCCACCACGGCGGTGACGGCGGCAGCAAGGGAGGAGAGCGGCATGAGGGGCATCGGGCGATCCTCCCGCGGACGAATGCCCCGAGAACAGCCCCTCAGGGTAAAGGTTCCATTAACGGCCTGGCCGTCGCGTGTTGGACATCCCGGCGAGAGGCGCCGTGTCGCCTGGGATCGTCACGAAGAGAGGCCCTGAAGCCGCTCACTTGGGAGTGGGTCGCGGGGATTGGCGGAAAGGTTCAGCCGACGCCGATCATCGTTGCGACGGGAATGCCCCACCCTCTCCCTCCCCTCTGGCGAGGGGAGGGAGACCACGATGTCCCGATCCGTCCGGAGCGGTTGGGCCAGGCTCAGCCGTTTCGAAGGGGCCACGACGCCAAAGCCTCCCTCCCCTCGCCAGAGGGGAGGGTGAGGGTGGGGCATTGGGGAAAGCAGGAGACCTGATCACCTCCGGAACGAAAAAGCGCGCCGGCGAGGGCGCGCTTTTCTTGTGTCCGGAGGGGGACAGGAGTTCAGCGCAGCTCGGCGCAGAACTTCTGGATCTTCTCGCAGGCCGCGGTCAGCGTCTCGGTCGATTCCGCATAGGAGAGGCGGAAGGCCGGGCCGAGGCCGAAGGCCGAGCCGTGGACGACCGCGACGCCCTCGCTCTCGACGAGCTCCATGGCGAAGTCCTCGTCCGTTGCAATGGTCTTGCCCGAGGGGGCCTTCTTGCCGATCACGTCCTGGATCGAGGGATAGACGTAGAAGGCGCCTTCCGGCGTCGGGCAGGACAGGCCCTTGGCCTGGTTCAGCATGGAGACCACGAGGTCGCGGCGCTGCTCGAAGGCCTTGCGGCGCACGGGGATGTAGTCCTGCGTGCCGTTCAGCGCCTCGACGCCGGCCCACTGGGCGATGGAGTTCGGGCCCGAGGTCTGCTGGCCCTGGACGAGGTCCATCGCCTTGATGAGGGCCTCGGGGCCGGCAGCGTAGCCGATGCGCCAGCCGGTCATGGAATAGGCCTTGGACAGGCCGTTCATGGTCAGGGTGCGCTCGTATAGGCCGGGCTCGACCTGGGCCGGGGTGGTGAAGGTGAAGTCGCCGTAGACGAGATGCTCGTACATGTCGTCGGTGAGGATCCAGACCTGCGGGTGCTTCATCAGCACGTCGGTCAGCGCCTTCAGCTCCGCGCGGGTATAGGCCGCGCCCGTCGGGTTCGACGGGGAGTTGAAGATGAACCACTTGGTCTTCGGCGTGATCGCCTTGTCGAGGGCCTCGGCGGTCAGCTTGTAGTTGGTCTCCGGGCCGGCCGAGACGAAGGTCGGCGTGCCGCCGCAGAGCGCCACCATCTCCGGATAGGACACCCAGTAGGGGGCGGGGATGAGGACCTCGTCGCCGGCGTTCAGCGTCGCCATGAAGGCGTTGAACAGGACCTGCTTGCCGCCGGTGCAGACGATGGCCTGCTGCCACTTGTAGTCGAGGCCGTTCTCGCGCTTGAACTTGGCGACGATGGCCTGGCGCAGCTCGGTGATGCCCGAGACGGCCGTGTACTTCGTCTTGCCGTCGGCGATGGCCTTGATGGCCGCCATCTTGATGTTGTCCGGCGTGTCGAAGTCGGGCTCGCCGGCCGAGAGCGAGATGACCTTCTTGCCCTGCGCGTTCAGGTCGCGGGCCTTCTGCGCCATGGCGATGGTGGCAGAGGGCTTCACGCGCTTCAGGGCGTCGGCGAGAAAGGCCATGGTCGACTCCGTCGAGTTTGAAAATCCCCGAAGGCACGTTATGACCGCGTGCAAATTCTCCGCGGCGCCTCGGCGTTCCGGCGGGGACGTTTAGTCGCGCGTCACGGCGCGAACAAGCGAAAAACATTCATAGAAGCCATCATCAGGAAGGGACCCCATGAGCAGCTCTGCGCGCAGCATCGGCCGGGCCACGCGCCGCGGCGTCGTCCTCGGGTTTGGCGGCCTCCTCGCCGCGCCCCTCTTCATCCGCGGCGCCTCGGCCCAGGCCTGGTCGCCGTCGCGGCCGGTCAAGCTGGTCGTAGCCTATCCGGCGGGCGGCCCGACCGACGGTATCGCCCGCATCGTGGCGCAGGACATTTCCGGTCCCCTCGGCCAGCAGGTGGTGGTGGAGAATGTCGGCGGCGCCTCAGGCGCCATCGGCACGCGGCAGGTCGCCCGCGCCGATGCCGATGGCCACACCATCACTTTCGGCAACAACCAGACGCACGGGAACAACATGTTCCTGCTGAAGGAGCCGGGCTACGACGCGGTGAAGGACTTCTATCCGCTGGCCGGCGCCGGTGCCTTCGAGCACATCTTCGTCGTGAAGAACGACCTGCCGGTCCGCACCATTCCCGAGCTCATCGCGCTCGCCAAGTCGAAGCCGGACGCGCTCAACTACGGCTCGACCGGCGTCGGCTCGGGCTCGCACCTGTCGACCGAGCTCTTCATGGTGCGCACCGGCATCAAGATGACGCATGTGCCCTATCGCGGCGCGGCGCCGCTGGTGCAGGACATCGTCGGCAACCGCATCGACGTTGCCAACTCGACCATGGCGAGCGTCTTCACCCAGATCCAGGGCGGCCTGCTGCGGGGCATCGCCATCGGCTCTCCGAAGCGCAATCCGCAGCTGCCGAACGTCGCCACGCTGCGCGAGCAGGGCGTGACCGACGCCGACGCCGAGAGCTGGACCGGCTTCTTCGCCCCGGCCGCGACCCCGCAGGCGGCCCTCGACCGGCTGTCGCGCGAGATCCTCGCGTCGCTGGCGAAGCCCTCCGTGGTCGAGGCCATCACCAAGCTCGGCTTCACCATCACCGTGCGCGATCCGGGCGCCTTCCGGCCCTATCACGCCCAGGAGATGCAGACCTGGGCGGAGATCATCCGCGCCGCCAACATCCAGCCCTCTGGCTGAGACCGCGCGGCTAACCTTGTCTTAGCGCCTTGCTGCGATGGTGCCCCGGTTGAGCAACCGGGGCATCCATGCTGGCCTCCCTCCGCAGCGGCGACTGGCTGACCGAAGATCGCGCGCGCATCTATGCGCTGATGATCGCGCTGTTCGGTGCCGCCTCGCTCGTCTTCATCTGGACGACCGGCGGGCCGATGACGGACCGGTTCGGCCGGCCGATCGCCACGGACTTCTCGGGCATGTGGACGGCCGGGCGGATGCTGGTCGGCGGCGATGCCGTCGGCCTCTTCGATCCCGAGACCCATTTCGCCTTCCAGCGGCAGGTCTTCGCCAACCCGGCTGTCGACGTCTATGGCTGGCACTATCCGCCCTTCTTCCTGGCGGTCGCGGCGCTGATGGGGCTGTTGCCCTATGTGCCGGCGCTGATCGCCTGGCAGGCCTCGACCTTCGCGCTCTATCTCGCGGCGGTGAGGGCCATCGCCCCGCCGCACCGGGCGCTGCTTGCGGTCGCCATCGGCTTTCCCGCCGTTTTCGTGACGCTCGGCCACGGCCACAACGCCTTCCTCACCGCTGGCCTCCTCGGCTTCGGCCTCCTGCTCCTGCCGACGCGGCCGGTCATCGCCGGGATCTGCATCGGGCTCCTCGCCTACAAGCCGCAGTTCGGGCTCGTCCTGCCGGTGGTCATGCTGCTCGGCTGGCATGTCCGTGCCGTGCTCGCGGCCGGCGTCACCGTTCTCGCCATGGCGGCGGGCGTGACGCTCTGGCTCGGTCCAGAGGTCTGGACGGCCTTCCTCAAGGGCGCGGTCTTCACCCGCGAGGTGATCCTCGAACAGGGCATCACCGGCTGGGCCAAGATCCAGTCCACCTTCTCCGCCTTCCGCTCCTTCGGGGCGCCGTTGCCGCTGGCCTATGGCGCGCAGTTCGCCGTCACCGGGCTCGTCGTCGCGACCCTCGCCCTTGCCGCCTGGCGGCGGGCCGACCACCGCCTCGTCGCCGCCCTGACCGCCACCGGCGCGCTGCTCGCGACGCCCTACTGCCTCGACTACGACATGACGATCCTGGCGGTCGCCGTCGCCTTCACCGCCGCCCACGGCGTCGAGAAGGGCTTTGGCCCCTACGAGAAGACGCTGCTCGCCGCCGTCTGGCTGCTACCGCTCGTCGCCCGGCCCGGCATGATGGTGACCGGCGTGCCCATCGGCGTCCTCGTCATGGCCCTGTTCTTCGGCGTCCTCGCCCATCGTGCGTTCGGGCCCGACCTCCTCCGCCTCTCCGCCCGCTGGAGCCCCGCCCGTGGCTGAACCGCAGAAGCGCACCGCCCGCCCCGCCGCCGCGCCCGCGGCCGGCAGCCCGGCGCGCGCCCTCATCGACGACCTCGCCCGCCGCCTTGCGGCCGAAGCCTCACGCCCCTCCGTCGCCGTCCTGCTGCCCTGCTACAACGAGGCGGCGACCATTGCCGCGACCGTTGCCGCCTTCCGCGCCGCGCTGCCGGAGGCCACCGTCTACGTCTATGACAACAATTCCACCGATGGCACGGCGGAGGCGGCGCGCGCCGCCGGCGCGGTGGTCCGCCACGAGCCCTTCCAGGGCAAGGGCAACGTCGTCCGCCGCATGTTCGCCGACGTCGATGCCGACATCTATGTCATGGCCGATGGCGACATGACCTATGACCCGACGGCGGCCCCGGGCCTGGTCGACCTGCTGCTGCGTGACCAGCTGGACATGGTGGTCGGCGCCCGGGTCGACAGCGAGGAGGCCGCCTACCGGCGCGGCCATCGCTTCGGCAATGCGATGTTCAACCGCATCACCACGACCCTGTTCGGCTCGCCCTTCAAGGACATCTTCTCGGGCTACCGCGTCTTCTCGCGCCGTTTCGCCAAGTCCTTCCCCGCCTCGTCCTCGGGTTTCGAGATCGAGGCGGAGCTGACCGTGCATGCCATCGACCTGAAGCTGCGCACCGGCGAGGTGCCGCTGCCCTATGGCAAGCGCCCTGAGAATTCGCACTCGAAGCTCAAGACCTATCGCGACGGCGCGCGCATCCTCTGGACGCTGGTCAATATGTATCGCGCGGTGCAGCCGCTGCGCTTCTACGGCCTGATTGCCGGCGTGCTGGCCATGGGGAGCCTCGGCCTCGCCGCACCGATCATCCAGACCTATCTCGAGACCGGCCTCGTGCCGCGCTTCCCCACCGCCATCCTGTCGGCGGCGGTGATGCAGCTCGCCTTCCTCATGCTGGTCTGCGGCCTCGTGGTCGATGCGGTCTCTGGCGGACGACGCGAGATGAAGCGCATGCGCTATCTCGACCTGCCGGCGCTCGCCTGCGAGCCGCCCGCGGCCCATCGTCCCGGCGGCTGACAATCCCGCTGCGTTCGCTATAACGAACGCATGAGCCTCGTCCTCCATGCCGCCCAGCGTTCGGCCAATTGCTACAAGGTGCGCCTGCTCCTGGCGCATCTCGGCATGCCCTTCGACCTGCGCGACGTCGACATCCTGCGCGGCGACACCCGCACGCCCGAGTTCCTCGCCATGAACCCCCGCGGCCGGGTGCCCGTGCTGCAGGTCGAGGGCGGCACCGTTCTGATCGAGTCCAACGCCATCCTCATGTATCTCGGCGAGGGAACCCGCTTCCTGCCCGAGGACAAGCTGTGCCGGGCGATGATGATGCAATGGCTGTTCTTCGAGCAGAACTCGCACCATCCCTCCCTCGGCGAGGCGCGGTTCTGGATGGCGCTCATCCCCGGCGGGCGCGACCTCAAGCGCGACCTCGTCGACGACTGGATGGAGAAGGGCGAGGAAGCCCTGTCGCGGATGGAAAGCCAGCTCGCCCGCTCGCCATTCGTCGCCGGGGACCGGATGACGCTCGCCGACATCGCGCTCTATGCCAACACCCATCTCGCCCACGAGGCGGAGTTCGACCTGACGCCGTTCCCGGCGGTGCGCGGCTGGATCGACCGGGTTGCGGCCGAGCCCGGCCATGTCGGCATGGACTGGCGTCCGATGCCGGTCGCGGCCTGAGGGAGGCGGATCATGGCGGTGCGCGTCCAGCGTGAGGATTTCGACATGGGGGCGGAGGTCCGCCGCCTCACGGCCGGCCGCGTCGATGTCGGGGCGGTCGCGACCTTCACGGGCCTCTGCCGTGGCGTGACCGGCAGCACCACCATCGGCGCCATGACGCTCGAGACCTACGAGGCCATGGCGCTGGCCGAACTTGGCCGCATCGAGGCCGAGGCGCGGGGGCGCTGGCCGCTGCAGGACGTGCTGATCGTCCATCGCTACGGCCGGATGGAGCCGGGGGACAACATCGTCCTGGTGGTCACGCTCTCCGAACATCGCGAGGCGGCCTTTGCCGCGGCCGAATTCCTCATGGATTTCCTCAAGACCCGCGCGCCGTTCTGGAAATTCGAGGAGGCGGGCGGGGAGGGGGCCTGGGTCGCGGCGAAGGAGGCTGATGATGCCGCCGCCACCCGCTGGCAGGCTGCCGAGGACGGTCCCGCGCGCTCCTGACCGGGGCGGCGTTTCGCCGCGACGTATGGTGAACGGCGCTTAACCCTGTCGCGCCGACCCGGCTGGTCCATTGGCAAGGGTTGCCCGGCTAACAGCGTGCGGCCGGCGCGGGGCCGGCGTGCAGGGCATCAGCAGGACATGGGACGGGACACGCCAAGGGAGACCTATGGCCGGGGGCTGAACAGCATCCCCCTGCGCTTCGCGCTGCTCAGCTTTGTGGTGGCGCTGGCCGCCGGCGGGCCGCTGAGCTTCGTCGTGCTGACCCGCATGGCGGATGATCAGCCGGTCGCGGCGGCCGCCGTCATCGCGCTCGGCATGGCCGCCATCTCGGCGGGCATGATCCTGCTCGCCGCCCGCAAGCTCACCAGCACCATCGCGGCCATCCAGCGCTCCACCGATGCGGTGGCGGCCGGCCGCTTCGACGAGGTTTTGGATGTCGATTGCGCCTGCGAGATCGGCGGGCTCGCCGAGAGCTTCCGGCGCATGGTGCAGCGGGTGAATGCCAGCATCGTCCGCATGAACGTCCTCGCCCATACCGACCTCGTCACCGGCCTGCCGAACCGTGCGGTGGTCACCCACGTCCTCAACCTCGCCGCCGGGCGCGCCCAGGACGGCTGCGAGGGCGCGTTGTTCTTCATCGATCTCGACGGGTTCAAGGCGGTCAACGACACCTATGGCCATCGCGCCGGCGATGAGCTGCTGCGCCAGGTCAGCCGTCGCATCGTCGTCGATGGCTTCGGCCGCCAGCCCGAGGATCTCGCCAGCTGCACCAATGCGCTCGGCGAACTGATCGATGCCTGCCCTGACGATCTCGTCGTGGCGCGCTTCGCCGGCGACGAGTTCGTCGCGTTGCTGCCCGGCGCAGCGGACATGGCGGTGCTGCGCGCCCGCGCCGACGCCATCCTCGCGGCCCTGCGGCGGCCGTTCCGCATCGCCGGCCATGACATCGTCATCGGCGCCAGCATCGGCATTGCCCGCGCGCCGGACGATGCGCCGGCGCTGGGCGAGCTCATCAGCCTCGCCGACTTCGCCATGTATGTCGCCAAGGCGCGCGGCAAGAACACCGCCGTCTTCTTCGACCAGGACCTGCGGGACCTCGTGCGCGAGCAGGCGGAGCTGGAGGCCGACCTGCGGCTCGCCGTCGAGACCCAGGCGATGGAGCTGCACTACCAGCCGAAGGTGTCGACCACGACCGGCGACCTCGTCGGCGTCGAGGCGCTGCTGCGCTGGACCGATCCCAAGCGTGGCGCCGTCGCGCCCTCGCATTTCGTGCCGCTGGCCGAGAAGGTCGGGCTGATGGAGGACCTCGGCCGCTTCGTCGTCACCGCCGCCGTTCGCCAGCAGGTGATCTGGTCGGCGGAGGGGCTCGACCTGCCGGTCGCCATCAATGTCTCGCCGCGCCAGCTCGAGGACCCTTCCTTCGTGCCCGAGCTGCTGGATCTGGTGACACGCAGCGGCGTGCGCCCGGAGCTGATCGAGGTCGAGGTGACGGAGACCGCGCTGATCAGCGACTATGCCGAGACGGCGGCCAAGGTGCGACTGCTGCGGCAGGCGGGGCTTGCCGTCGCCATCGACGATTTCGGCGTCGGCTATTCCAATCTCTCGCACCTCTCGCGCCTGTCGGCGACGGCGCTGAAGATCGATCGTTCGCTCATCGAGCGCGTGACCGAGGACGAGAAGGCAGAGGCCATCATTCGCGCCGCCATCGACATGGCGCGGGCCCTCGGCCTGACCAGCGTCGCCGAGGGCATCGAGACGCCGCAGCAGGCCGCCTTCCTCGCGAGCGCCCGCTGCGACGTGCTCCAGGGCTTCCTCTATGCGCGGCCCATGCCCCCGGCCGACCTCCTCGCCTGGCTTGCGGCGCGCCGCACCAACCCGGTGGCGGATCTGACGGACGGGTTGAGGCAGGCCCTGTCCTGAGCGACCCGGGACGGGGCTCGTCCAGCTAGCCACAAATCCCTGTTTTCGCATGTGTTTCCTGCGCCGCGCCGGGGCCTCCCGTGCAGCGGTGCATCTTTACAGGCGAGGGTGCCCCGCCCATCGTGGCGGCTTCCAACCCCGGAGGTCGTCATGGGCCGCACGCTGTCCCGCCGCCATTTCCTCGCCACGACGGCCGCGGCCGTCTCCGCGCCCCGCCTGTCGCTGGCCCAGGGCGCCAATGTGCTGAAATTCGTGCCGCAGACCGACGTCGCCGTGCTCGATCCGGTCTGGACCACGACCTATCCGACGCGCGACCACGGCTACCTCGTCTTCGACACGCTGTTCGGCATGGACGGCCAGTACCGGATGCAGCCCCAGATGCTGGCCGGGGCGGTGACGGAGGCCGACGGCAAGGTCTGGACGCTGACCCTGCGCGACGGCCTGAAGTTCCATGACGGCACGCCGGTGCTGGCGCGCGACTGCGTCGCCTCCATCAAGCGCTGGGGCGCGCGCGACGCCTTCGGCCAGGTGCTGCTAGCGGCGACCGACGAGCTCTCGGCGCCCGACGACAAGACCATCCGCTTCCGCCTGAAACACGCCTTCCCGCTGCTGCCGGACGCCCTCGGCAAGGCCTCGCCCAACATGTGCGCGATCATGCCGGAGCGGCTCGCCAACACCTCGCCGATGGAGCGCGTGACCGAGATGGTGGGCTCCGGCCCCTACCGGTTCCTCGCCGGCGAGCGGGTGCCGGGCGCGCTCATCGCCTACCAGCGCTTCGATGGCTATGTGCCGCGCTCCAGCGGCACGCCGGACTGGACCGCGGGCCCCAAGGTCGCCCATTTCGAGCGGGTGGAATGGCGGATCATGCCGGACCCCACCACGGCCATGGGCGCGCTGCGCGCCGGCGAGATCGACTGGTGGTACGTGCCGGAGGCCGACCTCCTGCCGGCGCTGAAATCCATGCGCGGCGTGTCCACGCGCGTCATTGACCCGACGGGCTGGATCTCGACCATGCGGCTCAATCATCTCGTGCCGCCCTTCGACAATCCGGCGATCCGCCGGGCGGTGCTCTCGGCCGTCGCCCAGTCCGACTTCATGGAGGCGCAGACCAACGACCGCGAGCTGTGGAAGGACGGGGTCGGCATCTTCTGCCCCGGCGCGCCCATGGCGAGCGATGCGGGCATGGCGGCGATCACCGCGCCGCGCGACCTCGAGAAGGCCAAGGCCGCCATCATCGCTGCCGGCTACAAGGGCGAGAGGGTGGTGGTGCTCGGCGCCGCCGACATCGCCAGTTCCAAGGCCCTGTCGGATGTCGGCGCGGACCTCCTCAAGAAGCTCGGCTTCAATGTCGACTACCAGATCTCGGACTGGGGCACGCTGGTCCAGCGCCGCGCCAAGACCGAGCCGGTGGAGCAGGGCGGCTGGAACGTCTTCCACACGTTCTGGAGCGGCACCGACCAGTTCACGCCCGCCGGCCACGCCTTCCTGCGCGCCCATGGCCGCAACGCCGCCCCGGGCTGGCCGACGATCCCTGCGCTGGAGCAGATGCGCGAGGACTGGTTCCGTGCGCCCTCGGCCGCGGCGCAGGTGGCGCTCGCCCGGCAGATGCAGGAGCTCGCCTTCCAGGAGGTGCCCTATATCCCGCTGGGGCAGCGGTTCTTCCCGACCGCCTATCGCAGCAACCTCACCGGCGTGCTCAACGGCAATCCGGTGTTCTGGAACGTCAGGCGGGCCTGAGACCGGTCCGGTTGTCCACAGGCCGCTGTGGTAGGAGCCCGAGCCTCACGCAATCCTGCGAAGGATTGCGAACTGGTGCTATGTCTCCGCCATGCGCTTTCCCCCCTCGTTCCTCGACGAGATCCGCCAGCGCCTCCCCGTGTCGGAGGTGGTGGGCCGGCGCGTCAAGCTGAAGAAGCAAGGGCGGGAATGGCGGGGCCTGTCGCCCTTCAACGCCGAGAAGACGCCGTCCTTCTACGTCAATGACCAGAAGGGCTTCTATCACTGCTTCTCCTCCGGCAAGCACGGCGACCAGTTCCGCTTCCTGATGGAGACGGAAGGCGTGTCGTTCCCCGAGGCGGTGGAGCGGCTGGCGGCCGATGCGGGCCTTGCCGTGCCGAAGGTCTCCGCCGAGGAGGTGCAGCGGGCCGAGAAGGCGCGCACCCTCTACGACGTCATGGAGCTCGCGGCGAAGTATTTCGAGGCGAAGCTCCAGGACCGGGTCGGCGCCAAGGCCCGCGGCTATCTCGCGGGGCGTGACCTCGGCGCACCGACACAGCTCAAGTTCCGCCTCGGCTACGCGCCGGGCGAGCGCTTCGGGCTGAAGGAGTTCCTCGGCTCCAAGGGCGTCTCGGTCCCCGACATGATCGCCGCCGGCCTGCTGGTGCATGGCGACGACATTCCCGTGCCCTATGACCGGTTCCGCGACCGCGTCATGTTCCCGATCACCGACCTGCGCGGGCGGGTGGTGGCCTTCGGCGGCCGCGCCCTCGAAAAGGACGTGCCGGCCAAGTACCTGAATTCGCCGGAGACGGACCTCTTCCACAAGGGCTCGCTCCTCTACAATGCCCATGGCGCCCGCGAGGTCGCCCACCGCACGAACCGCATCATCGCGGTGGAGGGCTATGTCGACGTCATCGCCATGGTCATGGCGGGCTTCGGCGAGACGGTGGCGCCGCTCGGCACGGCCCTGACCGAGGGCCAGCTCGACCTCCTGTGGAAGATGGCCCCGGAGCCGGTCCTGCTCTTCGACGGTGACAAGGCCGGCCGGCGCGCCGCCTACCGGGCCATCGACATCGCCCTGCCGCTGCTGAAACCCGGCCGGAGCCTGCTCTTCGCCGCGCTGCCCGAGGGGCAGGATCCCGACGACCTCATCCGCTCTTCCGGGCGCGAGGCCATGGATGCGGTGCTGGCCCAGGCCCAGCCGCTCGCCGCCATGCTGTGGCAGCGCGAGACCGAGGCGGGCGTCTTCGGTACGCCGGAAAAGCGCGCGGCGCTGGAGGCCCGGCTCGGGCAGGTGGTAGCGACGATCGGCGACGAGAATGTCCGCCGGCACTATCGCGACGACGTCTTCGGGCGATTGTCGGACCTTTTCCGGCCAATGCAGAGGGCGAGGCGGCAGGGTCCGCCGGGACAGCCGGGGCGCCAGGGGCAGGGCGGCGGCGGCTTTGGCGGCCGGGGCTTCTCCCCCTATGGCGTGCCGGACCACCGGCCCTCGCCATCGCTGGCGGCGAGCGCCCTGGTGCGCGGCCCGCGCGCCGCGCTCCCCATGCGCGAGGCGCTGATCCTGACCGCGCTTCTCAACCATCCCTGGCTCATCGATGGCCAGGAGGAGGAGATTGCCGGTCTCGACCTGCGCCATCCGCAGGCGGAGGCGCTGAAAGTGGCGCTGCTGGAGATCCATGCGCAGGGGATGGAAGGCGAGCCCGAGACCTTCGGCCAGGCGCTCATTGCCGCCGGGCATGGGCCGCTGGTCGACCAGTTGCGCGCCACCGTTTCGCTCGGCGCGGTCTGGGGCGCCATGCCGGGCGCCGCAAAAAGCGACGCAGAGGTGACATTCGGCCAGCTGATGGCCTTGCATCGCAAGAAGCAAGCGCTAATTAAGGAAATCCGGGATGCCGAACGTGCCTTCGGCGACGATCCGACGGAAGCCAACGAGCAATGGCTCCTCGACGCGAAGCGGCGGGAGTCAGAGCTGGCGGGAACGGAAGCCCTCGTCGAGGGGTTCGGTGCCCAATCCGGTCGGGGGGGTCGGAGCGTCTGATGCGCTCGGTGTCACGGGGGGCTGGCCCACGCAACGGCAACGAGGCGTCCGGTCATGGTTCACCAGGTCTTAAGGACGAAGGCCTTAGGGCGGGTCAGGCGGGTTTGACGAGGGGCGCGCCGGTGAGCGAGCGCAGCCCCTCTTTTGGCGTTGAGGCGGGCGGTTGCCCTCCATCGGTGCCGGACGGGCCGCTTGCGGCGCGTGAGCGAGGACGGGTGTAGATGGCGACCAAGGCAACCGAGAAACCGGAAGGCGCGGATCAGGAGACGGAAGGCCCGGATGGCCCGCTCCTGGACCTCTCCGATGCCGGCGTTCGGGCGATGATCAAGCGCGCCAAAAAGCGCGGCTATGTCACCATCGACGAAATCAATGCGGTCATGCCCGCGGCCTCGTTCACCTCGGACCAGATCGAGGACATGAACGCGATGCTCTCCGAGATGGGCATCAACGTCGTCGACAATGACGATGCGGCCGAGGATGGCGAGGGCGACGAGCAGCCGGAGGCCGACGAGCCCGATGGCGAGCTGCAGGAGGCCTCTCCGCGCGCCGTGGTGAAGTCCGAGCGCGCCTCCGAGCCGCTCGACCGCACCGACGACCCCGTGCGCATGTACCTGCGCGAGATGGGCTCGGTGGAGCTGCTCTCCCGCGAGGGCGAAATCGCCATCGCCAAGCGCATCGAGGCCGGCCGCGAGGCGATGATCGCGGGCCTTTGCGAAAGCCCGCTGACCTTCCAGGCCATCATCATCTGGCGCGATGAGCTCAACGAGGGGAAGATCTACCTCCGCGACATCATCGACCTCGAAGCCACCTATGCCGGCCCCGACGCCAAGAACGCGCCGGTGGTGGGTGAGGGCGAGGCGCCGATCGCCCCCGATGGCGAGGAGGCCCTGCCGCCGGGCGCCGAGGGTGACCTCGACGAGGACGACATGGAGAACGCCGTGTCGCTCGCCGCCATGGAGGCGGAGCTGAAGCCGAAGGTGCTCGAGATCTTCGACACCATCGCCGACGAGTACAAGAAGCTCCGTCGCCTGCAGGACCAGAACGTCGAGAACCGGCTGAACGACACCAAGCTGTCGCCGAGCCAGGAGCGCCGCGCCAAGAAGCTGCGCGAGGATCTCGTCACCCACGTCAAGTCGCTGTCGCTGAACACCGCCCGCATCGAGGCGCTGGTCGAGCAGCTCTACGACATCAACAAGCGCCTCGTCGGCTACGAGGGGCGCCTCCTGCGCCTTGCCGAGAGCTATGGCGTCGACCGCATGTCCTTCCTGAAGGAGTACCAGGGCTCGGAGCTCGACCCGAACTGGATCCGCCGCGTCGCCTCGCTGGGCGCCCGTGGCTGGAAGGGCTTCGTCGCCGAGGAGAAGGACACGGTCAAGGAGATCCGCGCCGAGATCCAGGCGCTGGCCACCGAGACGGGCCTTGAGATCGGCGAGTTCCGCAAGATCGTCCAGATGGTGCAGAAGGGCGAGCGCGAGGCCCGCCAGGCGAAGAAGGAAATGGTGGAGGCGAACCTGCGCCTCGTCATCTCCATCGCCAAGAAGTACACGAACCGCGGCCTGCAGTTCCTCGACCTCATCCAGGAGGGGAACATCGGCCTGATGAAGGCGGTCGACAAGTTCGAGTACCGCCGCGGCTACAAGTTCTCGACCTATGCCACCTGGTGGATCCGGCAGGCGATCACCCGCTCGATCGCCGACCAGGCCCGCACCATCCGCATCCCCGTGCACATGATCGAGACGATCAACAAGATCGTCCGCACCTCGCGCCAGATGCTGCACGAGATCGGCCGCGAGCCGACCCCGGAGGAGCTGGCCGAGAAGCTCGGCATGCCGCTGGAGAAGGTCCGCAAGGTCCTCAAGATCGCCAAGGAGCCGATCTCCCTCGAGACGCCGATCGGTGACGAGGAGGACAGCCATCTTGGCGACTTCATCGAGGACAAGAACGCGATCCTGCCCATCGACGCGGCGATCCAGTCGAACCTGCGCGAGACCACCACGCGCGTGCTCGCCTCGCTCACCCCGCGCGAGGAGCGCGTGCTGCGCATGCGCTTCGGCATCGGCATGAACACCGACCACACGCTCGAAGAGGTCGGTCAGCAGTTCTCGGTGACGCGCGAGCGCATCCGCCAGATCGAGGCGAAGGCGCTGCGCAAGCTGAAGCATCCGAGCCGCTCGCGGAAGCTGCGCAGCTTCCTCGACAACTGAGCTTGAGGCTCCGCCTGCGAGGATCGTCGACATGGCGGAACACGCGGCGGGTCACGGCAAAACAGACAACGGCGGCTCATCGGGCCGCCGTTCGCGTTCGCTCTTCAGGGTGCCGCGGAACTCGCCGCTCTGGGGACGCCTCGGCCGCTCCATCGCCATCTGGTTCGTCCTCATGTCCTTCGGCCTCGCCGTGGGCATGGCCGGCTATTCCGGCTTCGAGGGCATGGGCTGGCGCGATTCCTACCTCAATGCCGCGATGATCCTCTCCGGCATGGGCCCGGTGACCGAGCTCAAGACCGACGGCGGCAAGCTCTTCGCCGGCACCTACGCCATCTTCTCCGGGCTGGTCATCGTGCTGGCGACGGGCGTGGTGCTCTCGCCCATCGTCCAGCACGTGCTGCACGTCTTTCACGCCGACACGGACGACGACGAGCGGAAGGGGTGAGGGCAACCCGGTCCATCGGGATTCGCCCTCCGGTTGTGTCTGTCGTGTGGTGTGTTGAAATCAGGCGTTCTCGCAGGAGGATGCCATGGCTGGGACGCGACCTGTTCATGCCAGTGCAACCGGCCAGTCCACGTTCGACTGTCCTTGCTGCGGTCGGCTGTCGCGCACCATCTGGGGCGAAATTCACCATGATAATGGCGGTGCGGTCGCCATCTACTATTGCCGATGGACCATCGGCGATCCCGACCATGATGCCGGGATCGACTTGGTCATCGGCGATTGGGGCGACGGGACCACGCCTCAGAACCGGTTTCTGATCAGCATGCTGTTCAGGCGAAGCGAGGAAGCAAGTTTCATGGTGGTGGACGCCGGTCCAAAGGGCGACAACTTCAAAAGCCTGGCATCGCTCGCCCTGTCGCGTGAGCAGGTCATTGGCTATCCCGTTGCAAACCACGCCTTCACGATTGTCGACGCCATCTGGGACGACGATCCGCGGATTGCCGACCTCCTCGCCGCCCGCTGACCTCACATCCCCCTGACCATCGCGACCAACTGGTCCAGCGCCGTGCCCCAGCCGGTGTGGAAGCCCATGGCCTCGTGCTGCTGCTTCGCCTCGGGGTCCTTGTGGAGGGCGCGGGCGACATAGAGCGTGCCGCCGGCCGTCGGGGTGATCTCCACCGAGGCGGCCATGAAGGCGCTGCCGGTGGGGCGGAAGCCCGGGCCGAGCGCGTCGGTGAAGACGAGGAGGCGGCCGGGGATGACGTGCAGAACGCAGCCCGTGCTGTCGTTCCTTTCCCCATTCGGGCCCTCCATCACCGTGCGGAACTTGCCGCCGGGGCGGACATCGATCTCGCAGAGCGTGGTGCGCCAGGGGGCCGGCGTGAACCACTTCACGATGAGCTCCGGCTCGGTCCAGGCGCGCCAGGCGAGCTCCGGCTTCACCGGCACCTCGCGGCGCAGCTCGAGGTCGAGGGCGGGATCGAAGACGGTGAAGGGCGTCGGGATCGGAGCGGTGGTCATGGCGTTTCCTTCTGCACTGTTGGTTGGTCGGTTGGGTCTTGGGGGGAGGGCGGTGAGGGCGTCTCCTCGGCCATGGTGACGAGGAGCGCGTCGAGCTGGTCGAGGCGGCGGGTCCAGAGGTTGCGCTGCGCCTCCAGCCAATGATCGAGGGCGGCGAGCGGTTCCGGCTTCAGGCGGCAGGTGCGCACGCGGCCCTGCTTCTCGGTTTCGACCAGCCCGCACTCCTCCAGCAGCTTCAGGTGCTGGAGGAAGCTCGGCAGGGCCATGGAGAAGGGCCGGGCGAGGTCGCTGACGGCAGCGGGGCCGCGCCCCAGCGCCTCCACCACGGCCCGGCGGGTCGGGTCGGCAAGGGCGCGGAACGTGTCGTCGAGGCGGTGGTGGGCGCTGGTCATGCAAGGAGGCTAGCGAGCCTCAATACCTAGGTCAATACCTAAGTGTTGTGATCTGTCTCAGGGGGCTTGCCTCGCGGCGGGCGGGAGGGCCTCATGGCCGCGCACCGGAGATGGATCATGACGATCGAGTTCCTGCTGACGACGCTGATCATCGTCGCCTCGCCCGGCACGGGCGTGGTCTACACGCTGGCCGCCGGCCTTTCGCGCGGCAGCCGGGCGAGCGTCCTTGCCGCCTTCGCCTGCACGCTCGGCATCGTGCCCCACCTGGCGGCGGCCATGCTGGGCCTCGCGGCGCTGCTCCACACCAGCGCGGTGGCCTTCGCCGTCGTGAAATATGCCGGCGTCGCCTACCTCCTGTGGATGGCCTGGCAGACGCTGAAGGAAAACGGGGCGCTGAGCGTCGACACATCGGCGGCGCCGAGGTCGAACATGCGGGTGCTGGTCGATGGCGTTGTCATCAACGTGCTGAACCCCAAGCTGTCGATCTTCTTCGTGGCCTTCCTGCCGCAGTTCATCGCGCCGGCCGAACCCACGCCGCTCCTGAGGATGCTGGAGCTCTCAGGTGTGTTCATGGCCATGACCTTCGTCGTCTTCGTGATCTATGGCCTGTTTGCCGCGGCCATGCGCGACAGGGTGATCAGCCGGCCGGCGGTTATGGCGTGGATGCGGCGGACCTTTGCCGCCGCCTTCGTCGCGCTCGGCGCGCGTCTCGCCTTCCAGGAGCGCTGAGACCGACGCTTTTTCGTCGCCTCATGCAAAAGGGCGCGCCCAAGGCGCGCCCTCTGAAGTGTCCGGCCTATGCCGGCATGTCATGGATCGGTCGAGTTGCCCTGCGGGCTGCGCGGGGCACGCTCGAAGCCGTCGCGCCCGACCCACGGGCGATCCGGAACGCGGTCCGGTCGATAGGCCGGCCGATCAGGCTGAACCGGCGGACGCCAGGCGGGACGGCCATAGGTCTCGTCAGGACGGACGGGCGGGCGCCAGTCCGGCCGATCAGGACGGTAGGGCGGGCGGTAGTCGGGACGGTAGTCCGGCCGATAGGGACGATAGTCGGGACGGTAGGGTGGATCGTACGGCCGCACATAGACCGGTGGCGGGACGTAAACCGGCGGCGGAACATAGACTCGGGGCGGCGGCGGCACGTCCACGTCGTCATCGATCAGGCTTGCCGATACGAAGCCGCGCAGGCCGCGATAGGTGACCTCGCACCAGCTGACGCGGCAACCGATCAGGTTGACCACGGCCCCCGGGGGGAGGGTGGCGATGCGGCCGAACTGGGCGCCGGGGCCGGCGCGCAGGTTCGCCGTTGCGGTGGTCACCGCCGGCTCGGCCATTGCGGCGGTCGACAGGCCGCCGGCGACGAGCAAGGCTCCCGCCCATCCCGTCCATTGCTTCAAACCCCAGATCATCGCGGATCTCCTCCCTCGCGACCTCTCCCGGAAGGGATGGTCGCGGTTACGCAACGTGACTGTGACGGTCATGCCATGAACCGTCGATGAACCCACCACACCGGGGTGTGGTTCCACAATGTCGCACGAATGCCGCAGGCGCATCCGGTGCTTTCCGCAGAGGGCGTGGCGGTCTAAGGGTGGCGCGACCGTGCCCGGAGGAAACGCCATGTCCTTTTTCAAATCGCTGTTCGGCTGGGGGAAGTCCGGTCCCGAGGCCGATGCCGCCCCGCCGGCCGGGGCGACGCTGGAGCACAAGGGCTTCCTCATCACCGCCGCGCCGTTCCGCAACGAGGGCCAGTTCCAGACGGCCGGCACCATCACCAAGGAGGTCGGCGGCGAGATGAAGGAACACAAGTTCATTCGCGCCGACCGCCATGCCAGCCACGAGGACGCGGTGACCTTCTCGTTGTCGAAGGGCCGCCAGATCGTCGACGAGCAGGGCGAGCGGCTGTTCCGCTGAGGATCGGCCAACAAAAAAGGGCCCGTGGGGGCCCTTTCGGTCGTCTGGTCCGCCATGGGCGGGATCGTGCGCCGTGATCAGCGCGGCGTGCCGGTGGTCGGGGCAGCCGCGAGCGGCGCGGAACCCGGGGCGCCACCCGGACGCGGCTTGCGCTCGGGGCGCGGCTTCGGCTTGGCAGCCGGGATGAGACCGTCACGCTGGGCCTGCTTGCGGGCGGCCTTGCGGGCGCGGCGGATGGCTTCCGCCTTCTCGCGGTTCTTGCGCTCGGACGGCTTCTCGAAGTTCCGGCGCTGCTTCATCTCGCGGAAGATGCCTTCGCGCTGCATCTTCTTCTTCAGGACCCGGAGGGCCTGATCAACATTGTTGTCACGGACGAGAACCTGCATGTCGTCTCCCTTGTCGGTGGGGCCGCCGCAGCGGCACGGGCTTCGGGCGGTGGAACGTCAGGCCGTCTTGGCCGCCGCGTCCTTCTTCCGCCAGAGCTGGAATCCGTTCTGGGCGATGCCATCCTCGATGGCGTCGCGCTTGAGGCCGTGAGGCGGGCGCTGGTCGCCGCGGATCACGCCGATGCTCGACCAGGGGCCGAACTTCTCCGGCAGCTTGGCGCCGGTATGGTCAGACGCAAAGCCGAAGAGCTGGTCGTTGGCTCCCGACTTGAACATGAACAGGCGCGGTGCATCGACGGTCATGGCGGTCCTTCAAGGCTTGCCGCCTGCGGACCTCGGTGCCCGTCGCGGTCATCACGCAGGCGCGTCGGGCACAAAAGCCCGGCGCCTGCGCAAGGTCCGGACGACGCGCGGCAGTGCCGCCCCGTCGCCCGGGTCTCCCGATGGTCCTCGGTCGCCACCATTACATCCGTGGCTCGCGAGCAGGGCCCATCGGCCCCGCGGTCACTCGACCGCGCGCAGGTTGTCGGCCGCCGACTTGCCGGAACGGCGATCGGCGACGATCTCAAAGGAGATCTTCTGGCCCTCGTTGAGGCCGTAGAGGCCGGCACGCTCGACGGCGCTGATGTGGACGAAAACGTCCGAACCACCGCCATCAGGCTGAATGAAGCCGAAGCCCTTCTGGGAGTTGAACCATTTCACGGTTCCGGTCTGCATGGGATGTCCTTTCGCAAAGCGCGATGAAGTGGACCGCTCGCGTCAGGCACGAGAAGTTCGTTGGTACGGTTTCGATGATTTTTGTCAGCGGTGCGCCGAATTGGAGGGCGCGGGGCCAAAAAAGAACGGCCGAAACGTCGATCAGAGATAGGCCCTTTGTCTGCCAATTGCAAGACAATAAATTTCCCGGTGCCCGGACGGATGCTGCGAACTAGCGGAAAAACTGCCGATACACCCGGAAAATCTGGACTTCCCGCTGAGGGGCGCGCCGCGGGTGCGGCTCCGGGGCCGTTCGCGGGGCCGATTGCCACGACCCGCCGGACCTGCGTCAAATCGTCGAAGGACACGAGAGCGGAATCAGCCATGACCTCCAGCCCCCGGCCCGCGCCTTCCCGACCGCGCGGCCAGCTCACGGTGCGGATCAGCGCCATGCCGGCCGATACCAATGCCAATGGCGACATTTTCGGCGGCTGGGTCATGGCCCGCATGGACCAGGCGGGCGGCATTGCCGGGGTGGAGCGGGCGCAGGGCCGCGTCGTCACCGTGGCGGTGGAGGCGATGACCTTCATCCGCCCCATGGGCGTCGGCGACGTGCTGGAGGTCTATACGGAGGTCTTCCACGTCGGCCGCACCTCCATGAAGATCCATGTGGAGGCCTGGGCGCAGCGCTTCCGCTCGACCCTGCGCGAACTGGTGACCCAGGCGACCTTCGCCTTCGTCGCCATCGACGAGGAGGGCAAGCCGCGGCCGGTGCCGCCGCTGCCCGAGGCCGTCACGGCCCCCAGCGGTAGTTGAAGCTCACCGAGATCCGCTCCTCGGGGCTCCGGTTCACCGGCACTTCGTGGCGCACGAAGCTCTCCCACAACAGGATGTCGCCGGGTGCGGTCGCCACCGACACATGCGGCTGCAGCTCGCGCGGCGCATTCGCCTTGCGCGGCGGATGGGCCATCATCTGGGCGTGGCGCGGGTCCTCGAGCTTCAGCGCCGCGGCGCCTTTCGGCATGGCGACGTAGAGCGTGCCGGAGACGACGCTGTGCGGGTGGATGTGGGAGGCATGGGCGCCGCCCTCTGGCAGCACGTTCACCCAGAGCGAATCGAGCGCCAGCTTGCGGCGGCCGAGATCGAGGGCGAGGTCCTTGGCGAAATCCGCGACATGGCGGTCGAGCCGGCGGGCAAGCGCCTTGAAGGCGGGGAAGCGCCAGGGCAGGTCGTTCAGCGAGGCGTAGCTGGTATAGCCCGGATAGCCGTTGCGGGCGCACCAGCGGATGCCGGCGGCATCGTCCACGGCCAGCGAGCGGCAGGATGCCTCGATCTCCGCGAGGAGCGGGGCGTCCTCCGGGCCAAGGGCGGCGCGGTAGAGGCGGGTGACGAAGAGCGTGTCGATCGTGGCCATGGCCCCTGTCATGGCACCGCCCGGCGGCCGCCCGCAAGCGCCTGCGCAGGTGGCCTAGTCCAAGTTTGACGCGTGGTATGGGGCCCTTCGCCTTGGTCGGGCTGCCGAAACCTGTTATGCGGCGACTTTGTATCCTCGGTGAGCACCCACGGCTTCATGCGGCTGCCCGGCCTCCTCTCCAAGCTCGATGCCCAGCGTGGCCAGACCCTCAAGCGCCTGGTCTCCGAGAGCATCAGCACCTATGCGTCGCGCTATGCGCTCGCCTTCGTCTGCATGGCGATCGTCGCCGGCTGTACCGCCATGTCCGCCTGGATCATGCGCGACCTCATCAACGGCGTGTTCCAGAATCGCGACTTCACGCTGGCCGTCTGGTTCGGCGTCACCGTCTTCACCGTCTTCCTGATCAAGGGCGTCGCGGCCTATCTGTCCAACATCATCCTGGCGCGGATCGGCAATGCCATCGTCGCGGCCCAGCAGGCGCGCATCTTCCGCCACCTGCTCGGACAGGGCGTCGACTTCTACCAGCAGCATGTCTCGGCCGATCTCGTCACCCGCGTGACCCACAATGCCCAGGCGGCGCGCGACGTGCTGCAGAACATCGTCACGACGGTCGGGCGCGACCTCCTGACCGTCATCGGCCTCATCGGCGTGATGATCTATTCCGACCCGCTGATGTTCGTCGTCTCCGGGCTCGTCATGCCCTTCGCGGTGCTCGGCGTGAACCGCCTGCGCCGCCGGGTGCGGCGCCTTGCCCAGAGCGAGTTCACCTCGCTCTCCTCCATGGTCAATGTCGTGCAGGAGACGGTGCAGGGCGTCCGCATCGTCAAGTCCTTCGGCATGGAGGACCGGATGCAGGCGCGCATGGAGGAGACGATCGACGCGGTGCGCCAGCGCGCCGACAAGATCGCGACCCTCGGCGCCCGCACCGCACCGCTGATGGAGACCCTCGGCGGCCTCGCCATCTCGGCCGCCATCGTCTACGGCGCGTGGCGCGTCATCCACCAGGGCGTGGATGCCGGCGCCTTCTTCGCCTTCGTCACGGCGCTGCTGCTGGCCTATGACCCGGCGAAGCGCCTCGCGCGGCTCGGCGTCGAGGTCGAGAAAGGCCTTGTCGGCGTCCGCCTGATGTACGAACTCCTCGACACCGAGTCGACGCTGAAGGAAAAGCCCGACGCCACCCAGCTCGCCGTGGGGGCCGGCACCGTCGCCTTCGACAAGGTCACCTTCGGCTACCAGTCCGGCGAGCCGGTGGTGCGGGACCTGTCCTTCATCGCCGCCGGCGGCAAGACCACGGCGCTGGTCGGTCCTTCGGGCGGCGGCAAGTCCACCATCATCTCCCTCGTGCAGCGCTTCTTCGACGTCGAGGCCGGCGCCATCACCGTCGATGGCCAGGACGTGCGCGATGTCACCGTCGCCTCGCTGCGCGGCGCCATGGCTTTCGTCAGCCAGGACGTCTTCCTGTTCCAGGGCACGGTGCGCGAGAACATCGCCGTCGGCCGTCCCGGCGCCACCGAGGACGAGATCATCGCCGCGGCCCGGGCCGCCCACGCCCATGACTTCATCACCGGCCTGCCCGAGGGCTACGAGACGCTGATCGGCGAGCACGGGCAGGGCCTGTCCGGCGGCCAGCGCCAGCGCGTCGCCATTGCCCGCGCGATCCTGAAGAATGCGCCGATCATGCTGCTCGACGAGGCGACCTCGGCGCTCGATTCCGAAAGCGAGTTCGAGGTGCAGCGCGCCCTCGACCAGCTCCTCGACGGGCGCACCTCCATCGTCATCGCCCACCGCCTGTCGACGGTGATGCGCGCCGACCGGATCATCGTGATCGAGGCGGGACGCGTGGTCGAGACCGGCACCCATGCCGATCTCATCGCCCGCAACGGGCTCTACGCGCATTACGTCGCCATCCAGTTCGGCGCGCCGGACGCGGCGGCCGAATAGGCGGTCAGTCCACCAGCTCCCAGGCGATCGACACCGACAGGCGGAAGGTCTGGTCGCCCGTGGCGATCGGCGTCGATTCATAGGCGGCCGAGACGCCCGAGGCGCGCGAGCGCATGACCGGCGGCGGCAAGGCCCCGCCGCTTTCGGTGATCGACAGGACCTTGCCGAGCCGGGCGCCGGCGGACTTGGCCAGAACCTCGGCCTTGCGGCGCGCATCGACGATGGCCGCCTCGCGGGCCTCGTCCACCTTGGCGGACCAGTCCGGCACGCTCAGCTGCAGCCCGTCGATCTGGTTGGCCCCCGCCGCCACCATCTTGTCGAGCACGTCGCCGAGGGTGGCGAGGTCACGCACCCGGACCCGCAGCCGGTGTCCCGCGACATAGCCGGTGACGCGCGGCCTCCCGCCGCTCGGATACTCCAACTGCGGCTGGAGGCTGAGGCCGGAACTCGCGACGTCCCGGTCGGCGATGCCGGCCTGGCGCAGCGCCTCCTGCACCTGGCGCATGGCGCGGGCATTGCCGTCCATGGCCTCGCGGGCGGTGCGGGCCTGGATCTGCGTGCCGCCGGCGATGAAGGCCTCGGTCGGGGCCGCCGAGGCCTGGCCCTCGCCCTGCACGGCGATCTGGCGGGGCTGGGCGACCTGCGCGAGGGCGGGGAGGGCGGACAGGCCAAGTCCGGCGGCGAGCGCGAGACCGGCCAGCGCACGGCGGGGCAGAGCGGGCGCAAGGGCGCGGGTCGTCAGGCGGTCGGTGGTGGTCATCCTATCCCCCAGGTTGCAGCGGCGCGGCGATTGACGCCGACAAGGCCAAATGCCATCACCTGTTCGTGCCGCCCCAAGGGTTTCCTTGCGGCCTTTTCGCGGCACGCCGCGCGTCACCGCCGGCACGGTGGGCCTGTAGCTCAATGGTTAGAGCCGGCGGCTCATAACCGCTTGGTTGGGGGTTCGAGTCCCTCCGGGCCCACCAAATCCGCTGGCCTCGCACTGCCCGACGCTCTATCCCTCGGCCGAGCCCCATCCGCCGCCAGGACATCCCATGCGCATCGTCGACGTCGTCGAGGTCACCAAGCCGATCGCCTCGCCCATCCGCAACGCCTATATCGACTTCACCAAGATGACCGCGAGCCTGGTCGCGGTGGTGACCGACGTGGTGCGCGACGGCCGGCGGGTCGTCGGCTACGGCTTCAATTCCAATGGCCGCTACGGCCAGGGCGGGCTCATCCGCGAGCGTTTCCGCGGCCGCATCCTCGAGGCCGAGCCGAAGAGCCTTCTGAACGAGGCCGGCGACAATCTCGATCCGCACCGGGTCTGGGCGGCGATGATGGTCAACGAGAAGCCGGGCGGCCATGGCGAACGGTCGGTCGCCGTCGGCACGCTCGACATGGCGGTGTGGGACGCGGTCGCCAAGATCGCGGGCAAGCCGCTGTTCCGCCTGCTGGCGGAGATGAAGGGCCGCGAGGCCGACCGACGAGTCTTCGTCTATGCGGCCGGCGGCTATTACTATCCCGGCAAGGATGACACGGCGCTGCGGGCGGAGATGAGGAGCTATCTCGACCGCGGCTACACGGTCGTGAAGATGAAGATCGGCGGCGCGACGCTCGCCGAGGACCGCCGGCGCATCGAGACGGTGCTGACCGAGATCGGGTCCAAGGCGCGCCTCGCCGTCGACGCCAATGGCCGCTTCGACCTCGAGACCGCCATCGCCTATGCCAAGATGCTCCGCGACTATCCGCTGTTCTGGTACGAGGAGGCGGGCGATCCGCTTGACTATGCGCTGCAGGCGGCGCTGGCGGAGTTCTATCCCGGCCCCATGGCGACGGGCGAGAACCTCTTCTCCCACCAGGATGCGCGGAACCTCCTGCGCTATGGCGGCATGCGGCCCGATCGCGACTGGCTGCAGTTCGACTGCGCGCTCTCCTATGGGCTCGTCGAGTATCTGCGCACCCTCGACGTGCTGGCGCAGCAGGGCTGGTCGCCGGCCCGCTGCATCCCCCATGGCGGCCACCAGATGTCGCTTAACATCGCCGCCGGCCTCGGCCTCGGTGGCAACGAGAGCTATCCGGACCTCTTCCAGCCCTATGGCGGCTTCCCTGACAGCGTCCGCGTCGAGGATGGCCATATCGTCATGCCGGACCTGCCGGGCATCGGCTTCGAGGGCAAGAGTGACCTCATCCAGGTCATGCGAGATCTGGCGGTTTAGCCATCGGCTCGTGGTGATGCCGCCGCCACCACGCGCGGTGACGCAGAGCCACGCTTCCCGGTTGTAGCCTTTCGACTTCCCGTGTATTTTCAACGCCGCCGTCTTCCTCTGCGGGAGGATGGCTCAGCCGCACTGTCAGTGCGGCCGCGTGGTGCGTGAGGGGCGGGGCATGGTCGATCGGGACGCAACGGCGCCGGTCTTGTCGGTCGTCGCCCCCTGTTTCAACGAGGCCGAGGGCGTCAGCGCGTTCCTGGTGCGCATGACCGCTGCGGCCGAGACGGCCACGGGCGGCAATTTCGAGATCGTCCTCGTCGATGACGGGTCGACCGACGGCACCTGGCCCATCATGGCGGCGGCGGCGGCCCATGATCCGCGGATCATCGCCATCCGGCTGAGGCGCAATTTCGGCCACCAGATGGCGGTCCTGGCAGGTCTGAGGGCGGCCCGCGGCGCGCGGGTGCTGCTCATCGACGCCGACCTGCAGGACCCCCCGGAACTCATCGGCCCGATGATGTGCCAGATGAATGGCGGCGCCGACGTCGTCTATGGCCGGCGGGTGGAGCGGGTGGGCGAGACCGCCTTCAAGCGCGGCTCCGCCGCCCTGTTCTACCGGCTGCTGCGCCAGCTCTCCTCCGTCGACATCCCGGTCGATGCGGGCGATTTCAGGCTCATGACGCGACGGGTCGTCGATCTGCTGCTGGCGCTGCCCGAGCAGCATCGTTTCACCCGCGGGCTCGTCAGCTGGCTGGGCGGCCGGCAGGAGCCGATCGACTATGTGCGGGAGGCGCGCTTTGCCGGCGAGACCAAATATCCGCTGGCGAAGATGCTGCGCTTCGCCCTCGACGCCCTGACCTCCTTCTCGATCAAGCCGTTGCGGCTGGCGAGCTGGCTGGGCTTCGCCGCCGCGGGCCTGGCGCTCATGCTGATGGGCTACAGCGCCGTGCAATGGGCTCGCGGCCATGTGGTGGATGGCTGGACCAGCCTGTTCATCGCGGTGACGACCTTCTCGGCGGTGCAGCTCGTCGTTCTCGGCATCATCGGCGAATATCTCGGCCGGCTGGTGATCGAGTCGAAGCACCGCCCCCACTACATCGTCGACGCGGTCATCTCTGCCCGGATCGACGATGGTCCCGCTCCGCTGGTGTCGCCTTCCGGGGCCGCGATCGCCCTCCCCGGGCTCGCCGTCCCGGCCGTTCCGCCGCGGGCCTGACCGGTGCTGCCACAGGCCTTTGGCAGGATCGCGGCCTTCCTCGGCGTCGGCGTCGTCAATTCGCTGATCGACGTGATCGTCTTCCTTCTGGCCATGGGGGTGGGCGTGCCACCGCTCCTCGCCCATGTCATCGGCTTTGCCGCCGGCGGGCTGAACAGCTTCCTGATGAACGGGCTGCTGACCTTCGGCCGCCGTTTCGCGGACATTGCCCGGTGGCGGACGGTGGTCCCCTTCATCGGCGTGCTTGCCGTGCAGTTCAGCATCGGCACGGTGACCTTCTGGCTGGTCCACCGCCTCACCGGCTGGCCCATCGTCGGCAAGGTCGTGGCGATCGGCATCACCACCGTCGCCTCGTTCCTGCTGATGCGGCGCGTCTTCGGGACGGCACGCTGATGTCCCTCGGAAGGTGATCCCCGCCATGTCGTCCCGCCCATCCGTGGGGTTTCACCCGCCGCGCCGGCTCATTGCTGCCCTTGTGGGCCTTGCCGCCATCGCCGTGGTCGCGCCGTTGGCCGTGGCGCCGATGCCCTATCTCTGGGATGTCCCGAACCATCTGGCGCGGCTGTGGGTGCTCCTCGGCTATGCGAAGGGGACACCGGTCGCCGCGATGTACCAGCCCGACTGGAGCCTCGCCTGGACCAATCTCGGCCTCGACCATCTCGGCATGGTGCTCGGGCAGGTCCTGCCCTTCGACGCCCTGGGGCCGGCGCTCGTCGCCCTGTCCCTGCTGATTGTCCCGGCGGGGCTGATCGTTCTCAACCGGGCCCTCTTCGGCGGGCCCCATATCTGGCATGTCGGGCTGTTCCTGCTCGCCTGGAACTTCATCGTCGTGGGCGGGCTGCTGAGCTTCCAGCTCGGTCTTGGCTGCGCCTTGTTCGCCGCGGCTCTCGACACGCGCCTGACGGGCCTGTCCCGCTGGAGACGCTTCGCGGCGCGGGCGGCGATGGCGACCGGGCTGATGGTCGTCCACGTCTTCGGGCTAATGTTCTTCCTGCTGCTGCTCGTTGGGCTCGATGTCGGCCGGCGGCGCCCACCGGTGGAGCAGCCGATCGCGCGACGCCTCATCGTCAGACGCCTTGTCTACGCCACCGCCGCTTGTGTCCTGCCGGTCGTGGCCCTGGCGCTCTTTGCCCCGCGCCTGCCCGGAGCGCATGTCGTGCCGGGCGCGGGAGCCCAATTCAAAGCGACGATGCTGCAGTTTCCGCCGCCGACGGTTCTGGAGCATCTGTCGATCATGCTCACACCGCTGAAGACCTACGACCTCGTCCCGGACCTGCTGACCGTCTTCGCCATCATGTCTCTGCCGGTCTTTGCGCTCCTGCGCGGCCGGCTGCAGATGCATTTCGGGCTGTTCTGGCTTGCCGTCACGCTCTTCGTCCTTTGCCATTTTGTCCCATCGACCCTGTTCGGAACGGGTTGGATCGAGAAGCGTTTGCCGGCCATGGCGGGTTTGATGTGGGCGGCCTCCGTGCGTCCGCAACTGCCCGCGACAGTGCGCGGACAGGTTCTGGTCGGCTGCCTCCTGCTCGGCGCCGTTATCGCCCGGGCCGCCTTCATCGGCACGGTCTGGTCTGGCCAGCAGGCGGCGGTGCGCGATCTTCGGGCGGTCTCCGCCACCATCGAGCCCGGCTCTGCCGTCCTGGTCGCCGAACAGTTCACAGGCTCCGTTTCCGATCCGCGCGCGCCGCTCGGCCGCTATGCCCATGGCGAGCCGATCTTCCGCCATCTGCCGACCCTGCTGGTCATCTGGCGCCAGGCCTTCGTGCCGACGGTCTTCTCCGCCGCCGGCAAACAGCCGCTCAAGGTGCTGCCGCCGTGGATCCAACTGGCAGTGCCCGAGGGTGGCACTCCCAATCTCGATGAACTCGACGCGCCGGAGGCGCTCATCGACTTCCACTACCTCGCGGACTGGCGCCGCAGGTTCCACTACCTGCTGGTGATCAATGCCGACCTGCCCAATGTCGGCCGGCAGATCGGCGATGTTCCCGGCATCCGCGAGGTGGCGGTGAGACCCTTCGCTCGCCTCTACCGGATCGACAAACCGTAAGGTCACATGATCCGTGTCATGGTGCCGCCGCCTTCGCCGCGCTAGGCAGGCGCGTCGATGGCAGGAGAGGCTTGTGGGACCAGCTTATGCCGATGAACAGGTGGTCGGCTTTCTCCTGGCCATGGCGGGGGAGGGCGCGCGGCGCGTCGCCACCCATGCCTCCGAGGTCATCATCGGCCGGCATGACGTCTTCAAGCTCAAGAAACCGCTGACGACCGCCTATCTCGACTTCTCCAGTCCGGAGCGTCGGCTCGCCTGCTGCGAGCGCGAACTGGCGATCAACCGGCGCAGCGATCCGCAGGGGCGGATCTATCGCGGCGTGCGGCGCATCACCCGCAGCGGTGAAGACGGTCTCGCCTTCGACGGGGAGGGGCCGCTGGTCGATGCGGTGGTCTGGATGCATCCCTTCGACGAGGCGGGCCTGCTCGACCGGCTGGCGCAGGAAGGGCCGCTCTCGGGGGCTCTGGTCGATGGTCTCGCCACCGCGATCGCCAGGCTCCATGCCGCGGCCGAGATCTGTCCGGATGCTGCCGGCGCGGCGCGCATGGGCCGGGTGCTCGCCGTCAACCGCCGCGCCTTCGTGGACAGCGGGCTACTGGACGCGACCGGCGCCGAGGCGCTCGACGCCGTGTTCCGCGCAGCGCTTGCCCGTCACGCCGGGCTTCTCGACAGCCGCGCCGCATCCGGCCGGGTGCGGCGGTGCCATGGCGACCTCCACCTCAGCAATATCTGCCGGATCGACGGCGAGCCGGTCATCTTCGACGCGCTGGAATTCGACGAGGACCTCGCCACCACCGATGTCCTCTACGACGTGGCCTTTGCCGTGATGGACCTCGCCCATCGCGGCCAGGCGGTGGCGGCAAACCGGCTGATGAACCGCTGGTGTGACGCAACCGGCGATGAGGCCGGCCTTGCAGTCCTGCCGTTGCTGATGGCGGTGCGCGCTGCCGTGCGCGCCCATGTGGCCGCCGCCGCGGGCGACCAGGCCAAGGGGGATCAGTATCTTTCGCTGGCCCGCTCGGCGCTGGCGCCGGTGCCGCCGCGGCTCGTTGCGGTGGGGGGCCTCAGCGGCTCCGGCAAATCGAGCCTCGCGGGCGCGATGGCGCCGCGCCTCGGGGCGCTGCCGGGTGCGCGCATCCTCTCCAGCGACCGCATCCGCAAGCAGATGTTCGGGGTTGGTGCGCTGGAGCGCCTCGGTCCCGAGGCCTATCGGCCGGAGGTCTCCACCGCCGTCTACGGGGCGATGCGCCAGCGCGCCGCTGCGCTCCTCGCGAGCGGCGTGGCGGTGGTGGTGGACGCCGTCCATGTCAGGCCCGCGGAGCGCGAGGCCATCGGAGCCGTGGCAACGGCGGCGGGCGTGCCGTTCGATGGGGTGTGGCTCGACCTGCCGGCGGACAGGCTGGCGGCGCGTGTCGCTGCCCGGCAGGGCGATCCGTCGGATGCGACTGTGGAGACCGTGGCGGCCCAACAGGCCTATGACCTCGGCGTGATCACGTGGCGACGGCTGGATGCCGGACAACGGCTCGATGACCTTGCCGAGCTTGTCCACCGGACGTGAGGGTTGTGGGGGGCAAATCCCACGATATTGCGTTGCGACAATTCCACGCACAACCGCTTCTGTGGCGCAGGATAACTGAACCTTTTCAAGCTTTTATCTCTCCGCCACGCTACTCGCTCACGCCCGTTTGGGTTGTGTCGTTCACGCCCGCTTAACCACATTCCTCTGACGGTAGATGGGTGTGGGAAAGCCCCGAACTCCGCGAGACTGGATCACCTCATGCTGCAGCTCTTCAAGCGTTACGACCGCGCGATGCTGGATGCCATCGGCCGCTCGCATGCCGTCATCTCCTTCGCGCCCGATGCGACGATCCTCGACGCCAACGACAACTTCCAGCAGGCCATGGGCTATCGGCTGGAGGAAATCCGCGGCCAGAAACACCGGATGTTCATGCCGGCGGGCGAGGCGGACTCGCCGGAATACCGGAAGTTCTGGGATGAGCTGCGCGCCGGCCGCTACCAGCAGGCCGAATGCCGCCGCATCGGCAAGGGCGGCCGCGATGTCTGGATCCGGGCGAGCTACAATCCTGTCACCGGTGCGAACGGCAAGGTTGTCCGCGTCATCAAGATCGCGACGGACATCACCGCGGAGATGCTGCGCCAGGCGGACCTGTCCGGCCAGATTGCGGCGATCAACCAGTCCCAGGCCATCATCACCTTTGCCCTCGACGGCACGGTCCTGGATGCCAACGACAACTTCCTGAAGGCTCTCGGCTACCGTCTCGATGAGGTGAAAGGGCAGCATCACAGCCTGTTCGTCGATCCCGCCGAGCGCAACACGGCCGCCTATCGCGCCTTCTGGGACGCCCTGCGCCGCGGCGAGTATCAGGCCGGCCAGTATCGGCGCCTCGGCAAGGGCGGCCGCGAGGTCTGGATCCAGGCCACCTACAATCCGATCCTCGACATGGCCGGCCGGCCCTTCAAGGTCGTCAAGTTCGCCACCGACGTGACGGCCCAGGTCGCCGAGCAGCAGCGCCGCGCCGGCATCCAGAAGCAGATCGCCGCCGGCCTCGGGACGATCGCCTCCTCCGTCAACAGCGCCATGCACGAGGCGACCGCCGCGGCGGCCGCATCGACCCAGACCTCCGGCAATGTCCAGGCGGTGGCTGCCGGCACGGAGGAGATCTCGGCCTCCGTCGGCGAGATAAGCCGGCAGGTCTCGCAGGCCCGCGACATCGCCACCCGGGCCGTCGACGAGGCAGCCCGAACCAACGAGATCGTGTCGGGCCTCACCTCGGCGGCGCAGAAGATCGGCGACGTCGTCCAGCTCATCAACACGATCGCCGCGCAGACCAACCTGCTCGCCCTCAACGCCACCATCGAGGCGGCGCGGGCCGGCGAGGCGGGCAAGGGCTTCGCGGTCGTCGCCACCGAGGTGAAGAGCCTTGCCAACCAGACGGCCCGCGCCACCGAGGAGATCGGGACCCAAATCGGGTCCGTCCAGACCTCGACGCGCGAGGCGGTGGCAGCCATCGACGAGATCACCGCCACGATCACCGCGATCAACTCGATTTCGGCTGCCATTGCGGCGGCTGTCGAGCAGCAGAGCGCGGTGACGACCGAGATGTCGGAGGCGATGAGGGTGGCGGCCGAAGGCGTCGCGGCGGTGTCATCGAGCATGAACTCGATCGCGCGCGCGACCGAGGAGATCGACGGCGCCGCGCAGGAGGTCCGCCGCTCGGCGGACGCTTTCGGCTGATCGTGCGGCCGCCGCTCAGGCGTAGCGGCGGCGGATGAGCAGGCTCGAGGCGACGGTCAGGATCAGCGTCGCGGTCATCAGCACGAAGGAGACCGCGCCGCCGAAGGGCCAGTTGTTTTGCTGGGCGAAGGTGGAGAAGACCAGCGGACCCATGGTCTGGAACTTCGGCCCGCCGAGCAACACCGGCGTCGCATAGGCGTTCATCGCCAGGATGAAGGTGAGGATGACGCCGGCAAGGATGCCGGGAAGGGCGAGGGGAAAGAGCACGCGCATCGCCATGGTCATAGGCGGCGCGCCGAGCGAGAAGGCCGCCTCCTCGACATTGCGGTCGATGCCTTCGATGACGCTCTGCAGCGTCAGCACCATGAAGGGCAGGTTCACCGCGATGATGCCGACCACGACGGCGAACTCGGTGTACATGATCTCGATGGGCGCGGAGGTGAGGCCGAGGCCCATGAGGCTTGCATTGACGAAGCCCTTGGAGCCGAAGGCCACCATCCAGCCGGCGGCGCGCACGGCATTGCCGACGAAGAGCGGCAAAACGATCGCCATGACCAGCAGGTTCTTGAACCGCGACTGGGTCCGGGCCAGCACATAGGCGAGCGGAAAGCCGAGAAGGAGGCAGAACACCGTGCAGGCCACCGCCACGCGGATGGTCCGCCAGAGCACCTGCAGGTAGAAGGGATCGCTGAAGAACTTGACGTAATTGGCGATGGTCAGGGCATCGACCATCAGCTTGCCGGGCTCGAAGGCGTTCAGGCTGTAGCGGAAGAGGATGGCGATGGGCACGAGGAGCCCGATCGCCACGAAGAGGCTGGCGGGGACGAGAAGCCCCGCCGCCGTGAGCGCGCCCGGCTCGCCGACCGGTCTTTGGGTGAGGGTGGCCATGGCGAGCCGGATCTCCGTCTCTCAGGCCTTGAAGACCTTGTCCCACCACTCCTTCATCGCCGCATCGTTCTTGGCGAGGAAGTCGTAGTCGAGGTCGCGCATCTTCTTGTTCTCTTCCTCGGTGAAGCCGATGCGCTTCATGAGGTCGGGCGCGACCTGGGCATTGGTGACGGTCGGCGCATAGCCCATGTCGACGGCGAAGGCCTCCTGCGCGCCCTTCTCCAGCATGGCGTCCATGTAGGCATAGGCGCCGGCCTTGTTGGGCGCGTTCTTCGGGATCATGAAGCCGGAAATGTAGGCGAGGGTGCCCTCGCTCGGGGCGACGGAGTCGACGGTGATGCCGGCGTTCTGCCACTGCACGGCACGCGCCTTCCACATCAGGCCGATGGTGATCTCCTCGGTCTTCAGCGCCTGGGCGAAGGCCTCGTTGGTCGGGTAGATGCGGGCGCCGGCGCGCTTGGCCGCGAGCAGCACCTCCTTGGCCTTCTCCAGCGCCGTCATGTCGCCGGCAGCGGCGAGGCCGGCGGCCATCATCACGTACTGATACTGGATGTCGATGAAGCCCATCTTCGAGCCGTGCTTGGGGTCGAAGCAGTCCTTGTAGGAGGTCGGCGCGGGGGTCACGAGCTTCGGGTTATAGACGACGACCTTGCCCGAGATGATGTGGCCGATGCCATAGGGGTACTTGGCGATCGGGATGATGTTGCCGGCGTTCTTGAGCTTCGAATAGTCGATGGGCTCGGAGAGGCCCGCGGCGTTCATCTCGAACATGTTGGCGGCCGACAGGCCCTGGATGTCGGTCGTGCCGCGGGGCAGGCGGCGCTCGGCGGCCATCTTGGCGCGGCGCGGGGCGTCGGAGGCCTGATCCTGCACCACCTCGAAGCCCTTGGGCTTGAGGAACGGGTCCTCGACATTCTTGGTGAGGAGGCGGGCATAGTCGCCGCCCCACGTGCCGACGACGACGCGGCCGGCAGCCTGCGCGGAGGCCGTCTGCCCGAGGCCCGCCGGCAGGAGCGCGCCGGCAGAGGCGAGGCCCATGCCCTTCAGCGTCGTGCGCCGGTCGATTCCCTTCGTGAACTTCGTCATGTCAGTTCTCCCTTCTGGATTCCCAGTTGGCGGCGGTGCCGCGGGGTCATGCGGCCTCGCGTGGAAAGACGAGGCAGGCTGAGGCTGGCCAGCCGATGGTGATCGCATCGCCCACGGCGGGGATGCGGCCATCGGCCCGGTTCGGAATCTGCGCGACCACATGGTCGGTGTCGTTGAGGCGCACGTGCACGTCGAGCATGGCGCCGAGATAGGAGACGAAGGAGACCGTGCCGGCGGCGTGGTTGTCGAGGCCGGCCGCTTCCGCGCCGAGGGTCAGGCGCTCGGGGCGCAAGGCCACCGTCGCCGGGCCCTGCGGCGCCTCCCCGGCACAGCGCAGCGTCAGGCCGCCATCCGAGCGGAAGGCGCCCGGCCCGGTGACCGTGCCGGCGATCATGGTGGACCGGCCGACGAAATCGGCGACGAAGAGGTCGGCGGGGCGCTCGTAGAGATCGGCCTGGCTGCCGACCTGCCGCACGCGGCCCTCCGACATGACGACGAGGCGGTCGGCCATGGTGAGGGCCTCCTCCTGGTCATGGGTGACCATGACGGTGGTGAGGCCGAGCTGCTGCTGCAGCGCGCGGATCTCAAGCCTCACCTCGAGGCGCAGCTTGGCGTCGAGGTTGGACAGCGGCTCGTCGAGGAGCAGGACGTCGGGGCGGATGACCAGGGCGCGGGCGAGCGCCACGCGCTGCTGCTGTCCGCCGGAGAGCTGGCGCGGATAGCGCTCGCCATAGCCTTCGAGGCGGACGAGGCGCAGCGCCTCGGCGACGCGCGGGCCGATCTCGGCCTTCGCCACCTTCCGCATCTCCAGGCCGAAGGCGACGTTCTCGGCGACCGTCATGTGGGGGAAGAGCGCGTAGCTCTGGAAGACCAGGCCGGCATTGCGCTTCCAGGGAGGCAGCTGGGTGATGTCGCGCTCGCCGATGCGGATGGACCCGCCGCTCGGCGGCACGAAGCCGGCGATCATGCGCAGCGTCGTGGTCTTGCCGCAGCCGGAGGGGCCGAGCAGCACGAGGAACTCGCCGTCCTTCACGTCGAGCGAGACGGATTGCACGACCGTGTTGTCGCCGTAGCTCTTGGTCAGACCGTCGAGGGTGAGGGAGGCCATGGATCAGACGACTCGGGCAAGCTTCACGTAGCGGTCGGTGATCACCATGGCGACCGCGATGACGAGGATCTGGATGACCGACACGGCGGCGACCGTCGGGTCGATCTTCCATTCGAGATACTGGAGGATGGCGATCGGCAGGGTGATGCGGCCTGGCCCCACCAGGAACAGGCTCATCTCCAGATTGCCGAAGGAGGTGACGAAGCCGAAGAGCGCGCCCGCGACGACGCCCGGCCGGATGGCGGGCAGGGTGACGCGGAAGAAGGTGGCCCACTGGTCCGCGCCGAGGCTCTGGGCGGCTTCCTCCGCCGCCCGGTCGAGATTGGTAAGGCTCGCGGTGACAAGGCGGACGGTCCAGGGAATGACCAGCAGCGTGTGGCCGGCGACGAGGCCGCCGAGCGAGCCGAGGAGCGGCAGGCCGGTGGCGATCTCCGTCTCGATCTGGAAGACGTAGATCGAGGTGCCCATGACGACGCCCGGCACGACCAGCGGCAGCAGCAGCAGCTGGTTCAGCGCCGCGCTGCCGAGGAATTGCCGGCGGGCGAGGATGAGGCTCGCCGGCACCGCGAGGAGCAGGCCGATGACGGTCGCCGCCACCGCCACCTGCAGGCTGGTGGCGAAACCCGTCATGAAGTTGCGGTTGTCGGCGATGGCGCCGAACCACTTCACGGAATAGCCCTCTGGCGGGAAGGAGGGGATTTCCTGGGCGAAGAAGGCGAGCCAGGTGACGAAGATGAGCGGCAGCAGGATGAAGCCGAGAGTCGCCCAGGCGACCCCGTAGAGGGCCACCCGTCCCGCCAGCCTCCCGTCCGCCATCATGCCCGCTGCCCCGTCATGGCTCGCCTTGTCCTCGTGCCGTCAGCTCAGGAGAGCTGGTTCTTGTGCATGCGGCCGCCCTGCATGATCAGGGCCATGTGGGCGCCCTGGTTGGTCAGCAGCGACAGGTCCTTCAGCGGATTGCCGTCGACGAGGATGGCGTCGGCATAGGCGCCGGCCTTCAGCGTGCCGATCTTGCCCTCGCGCTTGCAGAGCGTCGCGGCATGCATGGTGGCCGAGCGGATCACCTCAATGGTGGGCAGGACGCGGCCGCGGATGACGAATTCCTCGGACTGGTGGCGATGCATCTCGCCCAGGAGGTCCGAGCCATAGGCCATGGTGAGCTTGGCCTTGTGCATGATCTCCAGCGACTTCATCCCGGCGAGGCGCACCGTGTCGACCTTGGCGACCGAGATCGGGTCGAGGCCGAGCGAAGGGCCCTCGACGCCGAGATATTCGTAGGTGACCAGCGTCGGGCAGGCGATGGCGCCTTTTTCGGCAGCAAACTTCGCCGTCTTGGGCTGGATCAGGTTGCAGTGCTCGAGGCTGTGGACGCCGCATTCGACGGCACGGCGGATGGCCTCGTCGGTGTAGAGGTGGGCAGCTACATAGGTGCCGGCATTGGAGGCCTCCTCGACGGCGGCGAGGATCTCCTCGCGGGAATAGCCGAGGAAGTGGATCGGATCATTCGGCGAGGCGACGCCGCCATTCGCCATGATCTTGATGAAATGCGCGCCCTGCTTGATCTCTTCGCGGCAGGCTTGGCGCACGGCGTCGACGCCGTCGGCGAGGCGGCCGAGCGAGCCGAGCGAGCGGGTCCAGGTTTCGGGATCGCGGCGGTCGTAGCGGGAGCGCGAGTCGCCGTGGCCGCCGGTCTGGGAGAGCGCCTTGCCGGGGATGATGAGGCGGGGCGCCTCGATCAGGCCCTGCTCCTGCGCCTCGACCAGGGGATAGGTGGCGCCGCCGAGGTCGCGAACCGTGGTGAAGCCGCGGTCGAGCATGCCCTTCATGATGCGGGCGGCGCGGTAGGCGATGAGCGCGTCGGGGACCAGCGCGTTCTGGCCGATATTGACCATGGTGGCGATGACATGGACGTGGCAGTCGACCAGGCCCGGCATCATCGTGCGCTTGCCGCAATTCACGACAGTGGCCTTGGAGGCCTTGATCGGCTTGTCCGAGAGCTCCTTGACCTTGTCGCCCTCGATGAGGAGCTCGTAGCCCTCGACCAGCTCGTCGGCGACGGCGGGATCGAGCAGCCGGAAATTGCGGAACAGGGTCAGGCTCATGGTCGTGTCCTCAGGCTTGCGCTCCGGTCCATCCCCATGAGGGCGGGCGGCGCGGACAGGATGTCTTTTTCTCGATCAGGTCGCGGCCGGGCACGATCGTTCCACGGAAGCCGCGCGCCGTGCAACAGACCCGCGGTATCCCCGCCGTCGCGATCGTGCCGGAGGTTCCGGGCAGGGACGGTGGCGGCCAAAAAACAAACAGTCAAGTATGTATCTTTCAGGAGTGTCCGGCGTGCCGTGGGCGGCTTGCCCTGGGGGCGGGGCAGGGCGCTCAGGGGATTGCGGCGACGCATTCGATCTCGATGTCGAAGGCGAGCGGCCAGGGCTTGATGGCGGCGCTGGTGCGGGCGGGGAAGCCGGAGGCGAAGCGGCGGCGATAGACGGCGTTGACCCCGCCCGTGAGCGCGGGATCGGTGACGAAGACGATCGCCTTCACCACCTGGTCGAGCGACGAGCCGCCGAAGCGGAGCACGACGTCCAGCGCGTCGATGGCAGCCTCCGTCTGCCGCTCGATGTCGCCGGAGACGATGTCGCCGGTGACCGTGTCGATCGGGGGCATGCCGCAGGTGAAGAGCAGGTCGCCGGCGCGCACCAGCGCCGAGGTCGGTGCGCCGAGGCGGCGGATCGCCTCGGAAATGACGGGTACCTCGATGATCTGGCGCTGCATGGCTTGTCCTCGCGGGGCGGAGCCAAGCGCGCCCGCGACGGTATCGCAAGGCGGCGTCCCGCAGGGCAGCCGGTCAGACGATGCGCACCTTGCGGTCGCCCCAGTAGCGGTCGCGCAGGCCCTTCTTGTAGAGCTTGCCGGTCGGCAGCCGCGGCAGCTGGTCCATGAAGTCGATGGAGCGCGGGCACTTCTGCGCCGACAGGTGGGCGCGGCAGAAGGCGATGAGCTCCTCAGCCAGGGCCGGACCGGGTTCGACGCCGGGCATGGGCTGCACCACCGCCTTCACCTCCTCGCCCAGGTCCTCGTTCGGCACGCCGAAGACGGCGGCATCGGCGACCTTGGGATGGGTGATGAGCAGGTTCTCGCATTCCTGCGGGTAGATGTTCACCCCGCCGGAGATGATCATGAAGGTCGAGCGGTCGGTGAGGTAGAGGAAGCCCTCGTCGTCGACATAGCCGACGTCCCCCACCGTCGACATGGTGCCATCGGGCGAGCGCGAGGCGGCGGTGCGCTCGGGATCATTGAAATAGACGAAGGGGTTGGCGGTCTTGAACCAGATCTCGCCGGGCTCGCCCTTCGGCGCCGGCTGCATCTCGGCGTCGAGGATGTGGAGGTCGCCCATCAGCACCCGGCCGACCGTGCCGCGGTGGCTCATCCATTCGGCGCTGTCGCAGGCGGTGAAGCCCATGGCCTCGGTCGCCCCGTAGTACTCGTGGATGATCGGCCCCCACCAGCCGATCATGTCCTCCTTGACCTGCGGCGGGCAGGGGGCGGCGGCATGGACGGCGATTTCCAGCGAGGAGAGGTCGTAGCGCCCACGCACCTCCAGCGGCAGCTTCAGCATGCGCGAGAACATGGTCGGCACGAGCTGGCTGTGCGTCACCCGGTGCTTCTCGATGAGGGCGAGATAGGCCTCGGGGTCGAAATGCTCCATCACCACCACCGTGCCGCCGCGGCGGATGGTGAGGCTCACGGCCGCCTGGGGCGCCGAGTGGTAGAGCGGCGCCGGCGAGAGGTAGATCATGTCCTCGCGGTAGCGCCAGAGCTTGTCGAGGAAGACATAGAGCGGCAGCGGCTCCGACGGCGGGTTCTCAGGCAGCGGTCGCAGGATGCCCTTCGGCCGGCCGGTCGTGCCGGAGGAATAGAGCATCGGCGTGCCGAGCGCCTCGTCGGCAATCGGTGTCGCCGGGTACCTGGCCACGGCGGTCGCGAAATCGGGATGGGCGGCGTCGGCCGGGTCGCCATCGACCACGAGGCAGAGCGTCACGTTCGGGCACTGCTTCAGCGCCTGGAAGGCCACCTCGCGCTTGGCGCGGGAGGTGATGAGGAGCTTCGACTCGCTGTTGTTGAGGATGTAGGCGAGCTCATCCGCCAGCAGGTAGGAGTTGATGCAGGTGTAGTAGAGCCCCGCCCGCTCGCCGGCCGCGCAGGCCTCGAGATAGCGGGCATTGTTCTCCATGAAGATGGCGTAGTGGTCGAGGCGCTTCAGGCCATGCGCCCGCAGGAGATGGGCGAGGCGATTGGCCCGCTCCTCGAACTGCCGGTAGGAGACGGTCTCGCCGCTGCCGGCCATGATAAAGGCGGCGCGGTCCGGATGGGCCTTGGCGTGGTGTCCCGGATACATGGCTGTCGGCGCCCGGCTGCGGTGGCGGGAAGGGGCGGCGCGGGAGGCCCGCGCCGCCGAGGTCCAAGCGTCAGGAGGTGCTCTCGTTGGAAAGCACGTCGCCGAACAGCTTGAAGGTATCGCCTTCGACGCGGGCGAGCTGGACCGACTGGATCGGGTAGAAGTCGGTCGGAGAGGTGTTCACCTTGATGCCGGGCAGCAGCAGCGGCGCCTCGTAGCCCTTGAGGTTCGCCGCTTCCTTCATGACGTTCTCGCGGGTGAGGTTGTCGCCGGCCTGGCGCAGCACCTGCAGCAGCGAGTGGGCGACCGAGTAGCCGAAGTTGTGGCCGTCGTCGCGGATGTCGGCATTCGGCATGTACTTGGCCATGAAGGCCTTCCATCCCACGACATCCGGCGAGTTCGCCCATTGCGGATCGTTCGCGTCCTTGCGGTAGAGCGCGACCATGATCCCCTGCGAGTTCTGGATGCCGGCCGGCTGGAGCACCGAGCCGAAGGAGGAGGAGACGTTGTTGAGATAGTGGATCGGCTTCCAGCTGATCTCAGCCGCCTTCTTGATCGCCTGCGCCGCGAACTTCGGCGTGGTGATGTTGAAGAACACGTCGGCGCCGGAATTCTTCAGCTGGATCATCTGGCTGTCGACGGTCGGGTCGGTGACCTCGTAGGTCGAGAGCTGGACGATCTTGCGCTCGTTGGCAGCGCCGAGGCCCGCCTTGAAGCCGTTGAAGTAGTCCTTGCCGTAGTCGTCGTTCTGCATGAGCACGCCGATCTTGGCGTCGGGCTTCGTCGCCAGGATGTGCTTGGCGTAGATCGCGCCCTCGGTGGCGTAGTCGGGCTGCCAGCCCATGGTCCAGGGGAACTGGCGCGGGTTGCCCCACTTGGAGGCGCCGGTGGCGACGAAGAGCTGCGGCACCTTGCGCTGGTTGAGGTAGCGCTGGATCGCCGTGTTGGACGGCGTGCCGAGCGGGTTGAAGACGAGCAGGACCTTGTCCTCCTCGACCAGCTTGCGGACCATTTCCACCGCCTTGGGCGGCGAGTAGCCGTCGTCATAGGTGATGAAGGAGATCTTCCGGCCGTTGAGGCCGCCGGCGTCGTTGACCATCTTCATCACCGCCTCGGAGGTCCGGCCGATGACGCCGTAGGCCGAGGCATTGCCCGAATAGGGCATGATGTTGCCGATCTTGATTTCGGTGTCGCTCGCGCCGTCGTCATAGCGCTTCTGGGCGATGGCGGGGGCGAAGACCGGGGTCACGGCAAGGGCGCCGAGGCCTGCGATCACTGTTCTGCGCTTCATCTCAGTCATGGTGTTTCCTCCGTCGGGTGGGGGCAGCCTTGTGGCCGGCTGCTTGTGATGGGGTGATGCACTGATGGGGCGGGCTCAGGCCCTCCGCCTGAACCGCGCCCAGAGCGCGGCGAGGCCACCGGCAATGCCGCCGGGCATGACGTAGATCAGGATGATGAGGGTGATGCCGTAGAGCGTCCAGGGCTGCAGCTCGAGCGGCAGATGGATCGCCTGGGTGAGCTTCTTCGTCATCGCATCGGCATATTTCTCGATGAACTGCACGAAGACGCCGCCGATGATGGCGCCGGGGAGCGAGGCGACGCCGCCGACCACCGCGCCGACGAGGATCGCGATGGAGAGCTCGAAGCGGAAACTGTCGGGCGAGACGAACTCGAAGATGATGGCGTGGAGCGCGCCGGCTATGCCGACATAGAGCGCCGAGATGCCGAACACCGTTGCCTTGTAGCGTGAGGTGTCGATGCCCATCGTGCCGGCGGCCAGCGTGTTGTCGCGAATGGCGATCATGGCGCGGCCGGGCCGGGAGTTCAGCAGGTTGCGCGCCGCCCAGAACATCGCCACGGCGACGATCAGCACGACCAGGAACATCCACTGGTCGGAGGAAAGCGGCAGGCCGAAGGGCGCGTCGGGCTTCATCAGGTTGATGCCCATGACGCCGTTGGTGATCGGCTCCAGGTGCTTGTATTTCAGCATCTGCGGCACGGCGATGGCGAGGCCGAAGGTGGCGAGCGCCAGATAGTGCCCTTCGAGCCGCAGGGCCGGTAGGCCGAAGAGATAGCCGATGACGAAGCAGAGGACGGCCGCGACGGGAAGCGTCAGCCAGTAATTGACGCCATAGGTCTCGATCAGCACGGCTGCGGTATAGGCGCCGACGGCGAAGAAAGCGCCGTGGCCCAGCGAGATCTGGCCGTTGAAGCCGGTCAGCAGGTTCAGGCCGAGCACCGCGATCGCATAGACGATCATCAGGCTCATCTGCAGGAAGGTGAAGTTGGAGATGACGCCCGACTTGCCCACCAGGAAGGGCAGGGCGGCGGCCATCAGCACCAGCCCGATGACGAGGGTGCGGGTGATGTTGCGGGCCGGATCGGCGGTGGGGGCGCCCGGAGCGGTCACGGCGGTCATGCTCACACCCTCTTCACGGTGGTGCGGCCGAACAGGCCGGCGGGTTTCAGGGTGAGGATGGCGATGACGATGATCAGCGCGACCGTCAGCTTCTCGCCGTTGCCGACGATGTAGATGCCGAAGGTCTTCTCGGTGAGGTTGCCGAAATAGGCGACGAGGTTTTCCAAGACCCCGACCATGAATCCGCCGAAGACGGCGCCGGCCGGGTTGGAGATGCCGCCGACCAGCGCCCCGGCAAAGCCGTAGAGGAGGATCGAGGCCATCATGTTGGGCTCGAGATAGACGACCGGGGCGACCATGGCGCCGGCGACCGCGCCGACCGCGGCGGCTAGGCCCCAGCCGAGCGCCAGCATCCAGTCGACATTGACGCCGACGAGGCGGGCCGAGACCGGGTTCTGCGCCGCCGCCCGCATGGCAAGGCCCAGCGGCGTGAAGCGGAAGAAGCCCCAGAGCCCGAAGAGCATGATGAGCGAGACCGCGATCATGCCGATCTGGTGGGCGCCGATATAGCCGGACCCGGCGAAGGACACGTTGGGGAAGGGCGAGGGGAAGTTCTTGATCGTGTGGCTCCAGATGCCGCCGGCGAGGGAGTGGAAGATGGCCAGCAGCCCAATGAAGACGACGACGATGGAGAGCACCGAGGCGTTGTGCAGCGGCCTCAGGATGATCCGCTCGATCATCACGCCGAGGATGAAGGAGAACAGGATGGTGAAGGCCAGCGCCGGCCAGAAGGGCACGCCCCACTGGATCATCTGCCAGCAGATGTAGGTGGAGAACATCGCCATCTCGCCCTGGGCGAAGTTCAGGTGGTCGGTGGCGGTGAAGATCATGACGAGGGCCAGCGCCACGAGGGCGTAGATGGCCCCCGATGCGAGGCCTGATGCGATCTGCTGGATCAGCTGTTCCATGCGCCGGTCCCCGTTCGCCTAGTAGCCGAGATAGGATTTGCGGATGCCCTCGTCGTTCTTGAGCTGGGTCGCGGGCCCGCTCATCACGACGGTGCCGGTCTCCAGCACATAGGCGGTGTCGGCGAGATCGAGGGCGAGCGCCGCGTTCTGCTCGACGAGCAGCATCGAGACGCCGGCCTCGGCATTGATCCGCCGCATGATGTGGAAGATCTCCTGGACGATGAGCGGGGCGAGGCCGAAGGAGGGCTCGTCCAGCAGCATCAGGCGCGGCGAGAGCATCAGCGCGCGGGAGATGGCGAGCATCTGCTGCTCGCCGCCCGAGAGGGTGCCCGCCTGCTGGTGGAGGCGCTCCTTCAGCCGCGGGAAGTACGTGAAGACGAGGTCGAGGTCGCGCTTGACGCCCGACTTGTCGCGCCGCCCGTAGCTGGCAATCTTGAGGTTCTCCTCGACCGACAGGCCGGTGAAGGTGCCGCGGCCCTCCGGAACATGGGCGACGCCGCGGCGGGCAATGTCCTCGGTCGCGGCGCGATCGATGGCCTCGCCGTCGAAGGTGATGCGCCCGTCGCGCTTCACCAGGCCGCTGATGGCGCGCAGCGTCGTGGTCTTGCCCGCGCCATTGGCGCCGAGCAGCGTGGTGATGCCGCCCTTCTCAAGGGCGAAAGACAGGCCGTGCAGGGCTTCGGTTGCGCCGTAATAGGCCTTGAGGCCGGAGACTTCGAGCAGCGGCGCCATGGTCAGGCCCCCGTGCCGAGATAGGCGCGGATCACCTCGGGGTCGCGCTGCACTTCCGCGGGCGTCCCGTCGGCGATCTTCTTGCCGAAGTCGATGGCGACCACCTTGTCGGAGACCGACATGACGAGGCTCATGTGATGCTCCACCAGGAGCGTCGTGACCTTCTGGACCTCGACGACCCTGCGGATCTGCTCCTTCAGCACCTCGATCTCGTCGTGGTTGAGGCCGGCGGCCGGCTCGTCGAGCAGGAGGAGCTTCGGGCGAGCGGCGAGCGCCCGGGCCAGCTCGACACGCTTGCGAATGGGGAAGGGCAGGGGGCCGGCCGGCATGGCGGCGAAGGATTCGAGGCCCATGAAGGCGACGAGTTCGCGCGCCCGGTCCTCGATCATCTTTTCTTCCGCCGTGACCGCGCCGGTGCGCAGGACGCTGGCGAGGAAGCCCGCCCGGCTCTGGCTGTGGCAGCCGACCTTGACGTTGTCGAGAACGGTCATGCGGTCGAACAGCGCGACGTTCTGGAAGGTGCGCCCCATGCCGATGGCGGCGATGGCGTGGCGCGGCGCATTCATGATCGAGCGGCCCTCGAAGAGGATGTCGCCCTCGTTCGGGATGTAGAGGCGGCTCAGGCAGTTGAAGAGCGTGGTCTTGCCGGCGCCATTGGGGCCGATGAGCCCGACGACATGACCGGGCATGACGTCGAAGGATATGCCGTTCAGGGCGATGATGCCGCCGAAGCGGACGCAGATGCCTCGGACCGCCAGAAGCGGCGCGGATGCGGATTCCGGATGCGCGTCGGCAATGCCAACGGATGTCATTGGCCGGTATCCTCCCTGGAAGGCCGGGCGCTTGTGCGCTGCCGATTGTTCGGCTGGCCGTTATCGTTGGCGGCAGTGTGAACAGATAAGGCGGGTCGCCGCAATGTCGTTTTGCCACATTGCCAACCGGGGCCTTAGTCGCCCGCGCCCCGGTCGAACCGGTCCTGGGCCCGCTTCAGCCGTTGAAAACCAGTGAAATTTCGTTCCGCAGGGCGAAACGATGACACGGGCTCACGCCCGCGCCTCTTCCGAAAGGCGGAGGCCGGATGGTGTCACGCGGCGGAGGAGAGGACGCGGTTGCGCAGGGTGCCGAGGCCCTCGACGCTCAGTTCCACGACGTCGCCGCCCTTCAGGAAGCGGTCGTGTTCGAGGCCGCAGCCGCCGTTCACCGTGCCCGAGCCGAAGACCTCGCCGGGCATCAGCGTCTCGGCGCGCGACACATAGGCGATCATGTCCTCGAAGGAGTGGAGCATCCCCCTCGTGCTGCTGTCGGTCCAGGTCTCGCCGTTCACCTGGGCCGTCGCCTTCAGCGCATAGGGGTCTGGCATCTCGTCGGCCGTCAGGATGTAGGGGCCGAGCGCATTGCCCGCGTCGAAGCTCTTGCCCTTGGCGGGGCCGAGCATGCCCGCCATTTCCGCGAGCTGCGCGTCGCGGGCCGAGAAATCGTTGAAGATCGTGTAGCCGAAGATGTGCGCGTGGGCCTCGCCCGGTGCGATGTTGGCGCCGCCGCCCCAGAGCACGGCGGCGAATTCCAGTTCGTAATCCATCAGCTTGGAATAGGACGGCCAGAGCACGTCGGTGTCCGGCCCGACGATCGAGAAGCGGTTGGTGAAATAGTAGATGGGGCGGTCGCGATAGACCTGCGGGACCTCCTCGGCGGGCTGCAGGGCCTGCGCCGCAGCCTCGTCGCCTTTCGCCCGGGCGATGATGCGCCGCATGCCCACCGGCGCATCGAGCAGGTGGCGGGGGAAGACCGAGAAGTCGCGGACCTGCGGCGGCACGGGAATCGGCGCCCGCAGCCGCACCCGCGCCAGCGGCCGGGCAATGTCCTCGTCGATCTGGTGCCGCCCGGCAAGGGTCCGCGCCTGGTCGAGGGCGCGCGGCCCCGCCTCGATCAGCGCCAGCATGGAGCGGAAGGCGGTGGCCGGGACGTGGTCGCGATGGGCGGCGGTGGCGAGGTCGAGGACATGCTCGTCGCCGGGCGGCCCGATGATGGCGCCCAGCCGGTCGCGGCCATGCGAGCCGAGGAAGGTCACGAGCTTCATGGACGTTCACTCCTCGAAGATGGCGACCGCCCGGCAGAACCCGGCCGAGGCCTTGTGGATCTTGAAGGGGAAGCAGGCGATGGTGAAACCGGTGGCGGGAAGCTTATCGAGGTTGGTCATCTTCTCGATATGGCCATAAGCGCGCACCATGCCGGCGCGATGGCCTTCCCAGATGAGGCTCGCGTCGCCGGTCTCCGCATATTTCCGGGCGGTGTGGACGAAGGGCGCGTCCCAGCTCCAGGCGTCGGTGCCGGTGATCTTCACGCCGCGCTCGGTGAGATAGAGCGTCGCCTCGCGGCCCATGCCGCAGCCGCGGCCGACATAGTCCGGCTCGCCGTAGCGGGCGCCGGCGGCGGTGTTGACCACGACGATGTCGAGCGGCTGCAGGGTCACGCCGGTGCGCTTCAGCTCCGCCTCGACATCGGCCGGGGTCGCCACATAGCCATCGTGGAAATGGCGGAAGTCGAGCTTCACGCCGCGCTGGAAGCACCAGTCGAGCGGCATCTCGTCGATGGTCCAGGCAGGCTTTCCGCCATCAGTCGTCGAGTGGAAGTGGTAGGGCGCGTCGAGATGCGTGCCGTTGTGGGTGGAGACATTGAGCTGCTCCACCGCCCAGCCCTCGCCGCCGGGCAGGTCGTCCTGCGTCAGGCCGGGGAAGAAGGGCAGGATCTGCCCGACGGACTGGCGATGATCGACATAGGTGATGGAGGGCAGGGCCGAGGGCGGGTCGGAAGCGATGTCGGCGCGTAGGGCCACGGACAGGTCGATGATGCGGCGGGGCATGACGGGTCTCTCAGGTCTCGAAGGCGTCGGGTGTGGGAACGGCGAGGGCGCGCAGGCCCGCCGCCGCGAAGACGATGGCGCGGGCGATCATCGCGTCGCTGTCGGCATCATCCGCGGCCCCCCGCGACAGGCGGTGGGCGCGGCCGGTCGTCGGCATCTGGCTGAGGGCGGCGCCGACGACGAAGAGATAGCCCCAGGTGGCGGAGGCCCGGTCGAGGCCGGGCAGGGCGGTCATCAGCGCCGCGATGAAGCGGTCTGCCATGGCGTCATAGGCGCGCGCCATGAGGTCACGCTGCCAGTCGGCATCGGCGGTGGTGAGCTCGAGGATGAGGGCGGCGAAGCGCGGTCCACCCTGATTGGGTTCGTCGCCGGTCTCGACCGCGGGCCGCAGCAGCGCCTCGATGATGTCCTCGACGCTCGGCCTGCCCCGCGCCAGCATGGCGTCGAGACGCGCGATGCGGATGCGGTTGATGGCCGCCGCGCGGCGCAGGAACATGGCCTCGAACAGGCCCTCCTTGGTGCGGAAATGGTAGTGCAGCAGGGCCTGGGCGACCCCGGCAGCCTCGGCAATCGCCCGCATCGAAGCACCCGCATATCCCCGCGCGGCAAAGACCTCCTCGGCCGCGTTGAGGATCTCCTCCCGCGACGAGGTGCGCGACGGACCGGCTGGCGCTGCGGCCACGGAGCCTCCTGAGGGCTGATCGGGCGATCAGTGAAGACCTCCGCCCGCGCGCCTTCAAGATCGGCCGAGCGGCCGATGGGCTTCAGTGCTGGGTGGCGTTGCGCTTGCGGGTCGCGGCGGCCTTCTTCGCTGAGGCGGAGCGTTCGGCGGCGGTGCGGGATGCGCTCGCCGCGCCGCCCTTCTTGCCACCCTTCTTGCCGCCGCGCCTGGCCGCGACCTTCGTATCGGGCTTGCCGCGGCCCGAGCCTGAGGCGTTGCCGCCGCCGCTCTCCTTGTTGACCGTGGCCCAGGCAATGGCCTCGGCCCGGTCCTCGGAGGCGCCGCGCTCGCGGTAGCTCTCCTCGATATGCTCTGCCTTGCGCTTCTGCTTGCCGGTATAGGCCGACTTGTCACCGCGGGGCATGGGGGGACTCCTGTTCGGGGGAATGGGCAAAGGCCAACCCGCGGGGCAGGCTCGCCGTTCCTTCGCCGCAGTGGAGCCCCCGCCATGACGACAGCAGACGAGGCCGAGATCCGCCTCCGGCAGGTCAAGGCGAATGGCATCACCATGCGCATCGCCGAGATCGGCGAGGGGCCTCTCGTGTTGTTCTGCCATGGCTGGCCCGAGGGCTGGGCGTCCTGGCGGCACCAGATGCGGGCGGTGGCCGCGGCCGGCTACCGGGCCGTCGCCCCCGACATGCGCGGCTATGGCCATACCGACGCGCCGGCCGAGATCGAGCGCTATTCGATCCTCGACCTCGTCGCCGACCAGGTCGAGCTGCTGAAGGTGCTGGGGGCCGATATCGCGATCGTCGTCGGCCATGACTGGGGCGCCCCCGTCGCCTGGCATTGCGCGCTGCTGCGGCCGGACCTGTTCCGCGCCGTGGTCGGCATGAGCGTGCCCTGGACCCCGCCGGGCTACACGGACCTGCTCACGGCGCTGGAGAAGCTCGGCATCCGTGACTTCTACATGCAGTATTTCCAGGTGCCGGGCGTGGCCGAGGCCGAACTCGACGCCGACCCGGAAGACAGCCTGAAGCGCATCTATGGCGACGGTTTCGGCGGGCGCGAGGGCAAGCGCAAGTCGATGATCCGGCTTAAGACGCCGGGGGGCATCATCGCCAACACCGATCCGCCGTCAGCCATGCCTGACTGGCTGCCCGACAGCCACATGGCCTACATGGCCGGGCAGTTCGCCCATTCCGGCTTCCGCGGCGGGCTCAACTGGTACCGGAACCTGCGCCGCAACGCCCATATCACGGCGCCCTGGCGCGGCCAGCCGATCCGTCAGCCCTCGCTGTTCATCGCGGGAACCCAGGACGGGGTGATGCACTTCCCCGCCTCGAAGGCGCAGATCGAGGCCTATGCCACGACCTTGCCGGGCTGCCGCGGCGTGCATCTGCTGGAAGGCGCTGGCCACTGGATCCAGCAGGAGCGGGCGGAGGAGGTGAGCGGCCTTCTCCTCGGCTTCCTCAAGGGGCTGGATTAGGCGAAGCGGGCCTGCGTGCCCCTGCCTTTGCGGCGGCGCGCTCCTCACCTCTCCCTGGCGGGGAGAGGTCGGCCGCAGGCCGGGAGAGGGGGCCATTCCATGGTCTTCAGAGGCTCCCCCTCAACCGATCCTCGCAACGCTTGGAGCGACCTCTCCCCGCCGGGGAGAGGTCAAGAACCGGCGCGCCTTACTGTGCCGGGACCAGCCGCTCGCGGCCGACGCCTTCCTGGCCGGCAATGGTCCAGGTGCCGTCGAGGGTGCCGTCGTCGTTGATGCGATAGACCACGAGGCCGACGGCCTCGCCGAGCTTGTAGGCGGCCGAGAGCACGTTGCCCTGGCGCATGCAGAACCCTTGCGTCGGCGGCGTGTTGGGAATGGCCCAGCGGATGCCGCAATTGCCGCCTGCGGTGCCCGAGATCACCGCGACGCCGCGATAGCCCGTGCCATTGCCGTTGTCGCCGATGACCGTGTAGCGGCCGGTGAGCTGCTGGGCGCCGGCGGCGGCCATGCCGGCGGCGAGGATGCCCGCAGCGGCGAGCGTGGTGATGATGCTGGTCTTCATGGGGTCCCTCCCTTGCGCCGGCGGAATCCGCCGTCTCGACCTGCGTAATCTTGCTGCATTGCGCCCACGTGTCACCGAAAAATGGCGGACGAAAAGGCCGCAGGGCGCTTGCGGGGCGGTGCCGCGCCCGCTATCTCGCGGCCACCCATCCGACTTCCGTCTCGCGGCGGCGCATCCCCTTGCGCCCGAGACCTTCGAGGACGCCCGACGCCATGGCCCGCCAGTTCGCCTATCACATGTCCGGCCTTACCAAGGCCTATCCGAACGGCAAGAAGGTGCTGGAGAACGTCCATCTCTCCTTCTACCCGGACGCCAAGATCGGCGTGCTCGGCATCAACGGCGCGGGTAAGTCCACCCTGCTGCGCATCATGGCCGGGGTCGACAAGGAATATACCGGCGAGGCCTGGGCGGCGGACGGCGTGCGCGTCGGCTACCTGCCGCAGGAGCCGCAGCTCGACAGCACGCTGAACGTCCGCGAGAATGTCATGCTCGGCGTCGCCGCCAAGAAGGCGATCCTCGACCGCTACAACGATCTCGCCATGAACTATTCGGACGAGACCGCGGACGAGATGGCGAAGCTGCAGGACGAGATCGAGGCCAAGGGCCTGTGGGATCTCGACAGCCAGGTCGACCAGGCCATGGACGCCCTGCGCTGCCCGCCGGATGACTGGGCGGTCGAGAAGCTGTCGGGCGGCGAGAAGCGCCGCGTGGCGCTCTGCAAGCTGCTGCTGGACCAGCCGGAAGTCCTGCTGCTCGACGAGCCGACCAACCACCTCGATGCCGAGACCACGGCCTGGCTCGAGGGGCACCTGCGGACCTATCCCGGCGCGATCCTGATCGTCACCCACGACCGCTACTTCCTCGACAATGTCACGGGCTGGATCTTGGAGCTCGACCGCGGCAAGGGCATCCCCTACGAGGGCAACTATTCCTCCTGGCTGCAGCAGAAGCAGAAGCGCCTCCAGCAGGAGGGCCGCGAGGAGGAGACGCGCCTCAAGACGCTCGCCCGCGAGGCGGAGTGGATGGGCGCCTCGCCCAAGGCGCGCCAGGCCAAGAACAAGGCCCGCATCCAGCGCTACGAGGATCTGGTGAAGGCGGCGGCCGAGAAGGGCCCGACGACGGCGCAGATCATCATTCCGATCGCCGAGCGGCTCGGCAACAACGTCATCGAGTTCCAGAACCTGTCCAAGGGCTTCCAGGACAAGCTGCTCATCGACGACCTGTCGTTCAAGCTGCCGCCAGGCGGCATTGTCGGCGTCATCGGCCCGAACGGCGCCGGCAAGACCACGCTGTTCCGCATGATCACCGGCCAGGAGAAGCCGGATTCCGGCGCCATCGAGATCGGCGAGACGGTGAAGCTCGGCTATGTCGACCAGTCGCGCGACAGCCTCGACGCCAACAAGACGGTCTATGAGGAGATCTCCGGCGGCAACGAGATCCTCTATCTCGGCAAGCGCGAGATCAACGCCCGCGCCTATTGCGGCGCCTTCAACTTCAAGGGCGGCGACCAGCAGAAGAAGGTCGGCCAGCTCTCCGGCGGTGAGCGCAACCGCGTCCACCTCGCCAAGATCCTGCAGCGCGGCGCCAACGTCCTGCTGCTCGACGAGCCGACCAACGACCTCGACGTCGACACCCTGCGCGCGCTGGAAGAGGCGCTCGAGGATTATGCCGGCTGCGCTGTCATCATCAGCCACGACCGCATGTTCCTCGACCGCATCGCCACCCACATCCTCGCCTTCGAGGGCGACAGCCATGTGGAGTGGTTCGAGGGCAATTTCGCGGACTACGAGGAGGACAAGAAGCGCCGCCTCGGCATCGACTCCACCATCCCGAAGCGCATCCAGTACAAGAAGTTCGCGCGCTGATCGAAGGTTAGGGGAACAGGGTCGGCCTTGGCCCCTCACCCTTCCCTCTCCCCGCAAGCGGGGAGAGGGGGCAACAGCGAAACGGGCCATCGATACCGCTCGTGCCTGGCGGAAACGTGTCAGGCGAAGCGGGGCGTCAAAGTCCCCCTCTCCCCGGCGGGGAGAGGGAAGGGTGAGGGGCCAGTCCTCTCTCCGGGTCTCAGCGCCCCGCCAGGTCCCTCGCCGTCAGCCAGAAGACCTCGCCCTCGCTCTCCTCCGAATCCAGCCAGAGGAAGGGCAGGTCGAACTCCTCCTCGAGGATGTCGCGGCCCGTGCCGATCTCGCAGAGCAGGCCGCCATCCGGCGTGAGGTGGTCCCCGGCCGTCCGCAGGATGCGGCGGACGATGTCCAGCCCGTCGGCGCCGCCGAGATGGGCCATGACCGGCTCGGCCTTGAACTCCGCCGGGAAGGCGTCGACCTCGCCCTGCGCCACATAGGGCGGGTTGGTGATGATGAGGTCGTAGCGCTGGCCCTTGAGCGGCGCGAAGAGGTCGCCCTGAAGGAGCCTGACGCGCTCGCCCATCTCGTGGTCGGCGACGTTGAGCTTCGCCACCTCCAGCGCATCGCTGGAGAGGTCCACGGCATCGACACTCGCCTCGGGAAAGGCCATGGCGGCGAGAATGGCGAGGCAGCCCGAGCCGGTGCAGAGGTCGAGGACGCGCTCCACCGCGAAGGGGTCGGGCACCGGCCCCGCGCCGTCGCCGGCCAGCGCGCCGGTCATCATCATCTCGCCGAGATAGGAGCGCGGGATGATGACCCGTTCGTCGACCCGGAAGGGCACGCCCTGGATATAGGCGCGGCCGAGCAGGTAGGGCGCCGGCTTGCGGGTGGTGACGCGGGCCTCGATCAGGCCGAGGAGCGTCTCGCGCTCGGGGCGGGTCAGGCGGGCCTCCAGCCAGGGCGCGAGGTCATCGATGGGCAGCGACAGGCCTTCGAGCAGCATGAAGGCGGCCTCGTCCAAGGCGGTCGTCGTGCCGTGGCCATAGGCGAGCTTTGCCGCGCCGAAGCGCGAGACGGCGTAGCGCAGGAGGTCGCGGACGGTGAGAAGGTCGTCGGCGGGTGAGGCGGGCGTCGGGGCCATGGTAATCCGTCCGTGGTCGGAGGCGGTGGCCTCGCGAGCGGGTGCTAGCGGCTTCGTGCCCGGGGTTCAAGCATCGCGACGGGCCGATCACAAGCGCGAGACCAGCCCCGCCGCTGCCGCAAAGCACGGGCAGGATGGCCACGGCATCGCCCAAGTCCGGGGCGAAGGTCGCCTTGCGGATCACCGGTTTCGGAGGCATTCTGGCCAAGGTCCGCAGGCCCGTCCGGCGCGCAAACGCATGCTGCGCCCCCCTTTTCCCATCGGGACACGAGAGAGCGACGAGTGAATATTCTGACCCCGATTCGCGTCGTGGCGCTCGCCGCCGGCCTAGCGCTCGCCGCCGTGTCGTCGGCCTTCGCCCAGTCCCGCAACCAGACGTTCGAGCCGCTCGGGCCGACGCCGACCTTCCGCGACGCCCTGCGCTCGTCGGTCTACGGCAATGTGCTCGCCGCCCGCCTCGCCTCCAATGTGCGCGACACGGCCACCGCCTCGGTCTACTGGCGCGCCGCGCTGCGGCAGGACCCGCGCAACAACGAGATCCTCGAGCGCGCCTTCATCACCACGCTCGCTGATGGCAATGCCGACGAGGCCATGCCGCTCGCCGAGCGGCTGATCCAGGTCGATCGCGCCCATCGCCTCGCCCGCCTGGCGCTGGCCATGCGCGCCATCAAGGCGCGGCAGTTCCAGACGGCGCGCACGCATCTCACCGCCGCCCCGCGCGCCAATGCCGACCTCACCTCGGCGCTGCTCATCGCCTGGACCCATCTCGGCTCGGGCGAGCCGCAGGCGGGCGTCGCCGCTCTCGACCGGCTGACCGGCGCCGACTGGTATGCGCTGTTCAAGAATTTCCATGCCGGCCTGATCCTCGATGCCGCCGGTCGGCGCGCCGAGGCCGGCCAGCGGCTGGAAGAGGCCTACAAGCAGGACCCGACCATCCTGCGCATCGTCGATGCCTATGGCCGATGGGCCTCGCGCGCCCGCAATGCCGATGAGGCGCGGCGCATCTTCGCGGCCTATGACAAGGTCATCCCGAACCATCCGATCATCGTCGAGCTGCAGGAGCGCGTCGGCCAGCCCGGCGGTCTGCCGGTTCTCGTCCGCACCAGCCAGGCCGGTGCGGCCGAGGTCCTCTACGGCCTCGGCTCGGCCCTGTCGCGCCAGGGCGGCGAGGACCTTGCGCTGATCTATCTCCAGCTCGCGCGCTATCTCGAGCCGCAGCACGAGATGGCGATCCTGTCGCTCGCCGATCTCTATGAGTTCCTCAAGCTGCCGCGCCGGGCGATCACCGCCTTCGAGGACATGCCGGAGCGCTCGCCGCTCTATCGCAACGCCCAGATCCAGCGGGCGCTGAACCTCGAGCAGATCGACCGCACCGACGAGGCCCGCCAGTCCCTGTCGGAGCTGATCGCCCGCAACCCGCAGGACCTCGAGGCGATCCAGGCGCTCGGCAACATCCAGCGCGCCCGCAAGCTCTTCGCCGAGGCCGCCGAGACCTATTCCAGGGCGCTGGCACTGATCCCGACGCCGACCGCGCAGCACTGGATCTATTTCTACTTCCGCGGCATCGCCTTTGAGCGCACCAAGCAGTGGGCCAAGGCCGAGGCAGACCTGAAGAAGGCGCTGGAGCTGATCCCGGAGAACAATGTCCGCGGCCGCGCGCAGGTGCTGAACTATCTCGGCTATTCCTGGGTCGACCAGGGCGTGAACCTCGAACAGGGCCTCGACCTCGTGAAGAAGGCCGTCGAGCTGACGCCCGAGGACGGCTACATCGTTGACAGCCTCGGCTGGGCCTATTACCGCATGGGTCGCTTCGAGGAGGCCGTGGTGGAGCTGGAGCGCGCCATCGAGCTGAAGCCCGAGGATCCGGTTATCAACGACCATCTGGGCGATGCCTACTGGAAGGTCGGCCGCGAGCTCGAGGCGCGGTTCCAGTGGAACCATGCCCGCGACCTCAAGCCCGAGCCCGACGATCTCGTGCGCATCCTCGACAAGATCGCCAATGGCCTGCGCGAGATTCCGCAGGAGACCAGCCGGGCCTCCGGCGAGGCCGCCCCGGCGCCGAAGCCGAACTGACGGCTGCGGCCTGCCGCCATGGCCGATGTCGCGAGCGTCGACCGCGCGCCGGCGAAGGTGAACCTCACCCTCGTCGTGCGCCGGCGCAGGCCCGACGGCTACCATGACCTCGAAAGCCTCGTGGTCTTCGCCCGCAGCGGCGACGAGCTGCGGTTCACGCCCGGGGGCGAGGGCTATCGCCTCGTCGTCCGCGGCCGGACGGCGGCCGCCGCCGGTCCTGACAGCGACAACCTCGTGCTGCGCGCTGCCCGCACGCTCGCGGAGACGGCGCCGGTTCCCGGCGGCACCTTCACCCTGGTGAAGCGGCTGCCCGTGGCGGCCGGCCTTGGCGGCGGATCGTCGGATGCGGCGGCGGCGCTGAGGCTGCTGGCGCGGGCGGGCGGCCTGTCCCTCGGGGATGAGCGGGTGATGGCGGCGGCGCGGGCCACCGGCTCGGACGTGCCGGTCTGTCTCGACCCCCGGCCGCGGTTCATGCGCGGCACGGGTCACGACCTCGGGGCTCCACTGTCGCTGCCGCGCCTGCCGGCGCTCCTCGTCAATCCCGGGGTGGCGGTGTCGACGCCGGCGGTGTTCCGCGCGCTGGGCCTTGCGGCTGGGACGGAGCGGGACGGCGATCCGGCGACGGCGTTGGAGGCATCCCCCGCGCCTAAGCGCGCCGGGCTGCTGTCGCTCATCGCGGCTTCGCGCAACGATCTCGAAGCGCCGGCGGTGGCGCTGGCGCCAGAGGTCGCAACCGCCCTTGCGGCGCTCAGGGCCGATCCCGGTTGCCGCTTTGCGCGCATGTCCGGGTCGGGCGCGACGGTGTTCGGGCTCTTCGACACCTGCCGCGCGGCGGCGAGCGCGGGCAAGGCGATCGCAGCGGTTCATCCGGGCTGGTGGGTGAAGCCGACCATGCTGGGGTGAGGGCCGGGGGCTCTCCGCCTCCTTCACCTCTCCCCGGCGGGGAGAGGTCGGCCGAAGGCCGGGAGAGGGGGCTTGGCTGGTCCGGAGAGGTCTCTCCCCCTCTCCCGCCTCGCTGCGCTCGTCGACCTCTCCCCGCCGGGGAGAGGTGTGCGGCGGCTCTGTTTGCGTAAGATCAGGTATGCCCGGTTCGAGCCGTGGAGGCTTGGTCGAGAGCCTGGAACGGCGCGTGCGGAACGGCGGGCAGCCTCACCCGCCGCGATACCGCCGCCAGCCGGCGGCGCGCAGGTGGCAGGCCGGGCAGGTGCCGCAGCCATGGCCCCAGTCATGGAGGTGCTCGCGGTCGCCGAGATAGCAGGAATGGCTCTCCGCGCGGATGAGCTCCACCAGTGGCTCGCCGCCCAGCCGCTCGGCCAGCCGCCAGGTCTCCGCCTTGTCGATGAACATCAGCGGCGTGTGGAGCACGAACCGGCTCTCCATGCCGAGGTTGAGGGCCACCTGCAGCGCCTTGATCGTGTCGTCGCGGCAGTCCGGATAGCCGGAATAGTCGGTCTCGCACATGCCGGCGACGATGTGCTTGAGGCCGCGCCGATAGGCGAGCGCCGCCGCGAAGGTCAGGAAGACGAGGTTGCGGCCCGGCACGAAGGTGTTGGGCAGGCCCTGGTCGGTCATGGCGATCTCGACCGAGCGGGTGAGCGCCGTGTCCGAGACCTCGCCGAGGGCGGCAAGGCCCAGCGTGTGGTCGGGACCGAGGCGGACGCCCCAGTCGGCATTCACCGTCGCCAGCCCGTCGCGCACGGTGGCGCGGCATTCCAGCTCGACGGCATGGCGCTGGCCGTAGTCGAAGCCGAGCGTCTCGACATGGTTGAAGCGGTCCAGCGCCCAGGCGAGGCAGGTCGCTGAATCCTGGCCTCCGGAGAACAGGACGAGGGCGCCGCTGTCGTCCATCGTCGCCACGGGCTCAGTGGGCCCGGGCGATGCAGAAGTCGACGGCCTGGACGAGGGCGTCCTTCATGGCGCTGTCGGGGAAGAGGGCGAGGGCGTCCTTGGCCATCTCGCCGTAATGGCGGGCGCGCTCGATCGTATCGGTGAGGGCGCCGTGGCGGGTCATGAAGCCGATGGCGGTTTCCAGGTCCCCATCCGTGATCGCGCCATCGACCAGCACCTTCTTCCAGAAGGCGCGCTCCTGCTCGGAGCCGCGGCGGAAGGCCAGCACGACGGGCAGGGTGATCTTGCCCTCGCGGAAATCGTCGCCGGTGTTCTTGCCGAGCTTCTGCGACTTGCCGCCATAGTCGAGCGCGTCGTCGACGAGCTGGAAGGCGATGCCGAGGTTCATGCCATAGGCGCGGGCAGCCGCCTGCTCGGCCTTGGGGCGCTCGGCGATGACCGGGCCGACCTCGCAGGCCGCGGCGAAGAGCTCGGCGGTCTTGCCGCGGATGACGGCGAGATATTCATCCTCGGTGGTCGAGGTGTTCTTGGCGGCGGCGAGCTGCATCACCTCGCCCTCGGCGATGACGGCCGCGGCGGTCGACAGGATGTCGAGGGCGCGGAGCGAGCCGACCTCCACCATCATCTTGAAGGCCTGGCCGAGCAGGAAGTCGCCGACCAGCACCGAGGCCTCGTTGCCCCAGACCATGCGGGCGGCCGGCTTGCCGCGGCGCATGTCGCTCTCATCGACGACGTCGTCGTGCAGCAGCGTCGCGGTGTGCATGAACTCCACGGCGGCGGCGAGCTTCACGTGGCCCTCGCCCTGGTAGCCGGCGAGGGCGGCCGTCGCGAGGGTGAGCATGGGACGCAGGCGCTTGCCGCCGGAGGAAATCAGGTGGTTCGCCACCTCCGGGATCATGGTGACCTCGGACCCGGTGCGCGAGATGATCATCGCATTCACCCGGTCCATGTCGGCCCTCGTGGCCCCGACCAATGCCTCGATCGAGGCCCTGTCCTTCTCGAAGGGGACGACGACTGCCACGCCATGCTCCACGAAACCCGCCCGCGCGGGAGCGCGGGTCGCCGCCCCGGGATAGGGGCGAAATGATGGCGGGACAATAGGGCGGAGGCGTGGTCTTCTCAAGCTGCGGCCGGTCACGAAAAGGCGCGCGGCAGCGGCGAGAGGTCGCGGCAGCCGCCCATCAGCGGAGGGCATAGGCCGGAAGGAGATACCGCTTGGAGGAAATCATCCGCACCGGCGACCCGGTGCTCGTCAGCGCCGTCGAGGCCCTGCTGTCGGGAGAGGACATCGACTATCTCGTCGCCGATCGCCATGTCTCGGCGCTGGAGGCGCGGATCGCCGCATTTCCCATGCGCATTCTGGTCGCCACGGAAGATGCGCCGCGGGCGCGCCGGGCCATCGTCGAGGCCGGCTGGGGCGACACGCTGAGGGTCGGTCCGCCGTGACGCCGAAGCTCATTCCTTCGGCTTGACGTGCACGTCACGTGTTCATCCTCACGGTATTGTATGCAACACTATGCAGATGAACGCACTCAGCGACCCGCTGCTGGACATCACGGCCGATACGGTGCTGGGTGGACGCGTGCAGATCCACCAGCCGCGCACCGGGCACCGCGCCGGGCATGATGCGGTGCTGCTCGCCGCTGCCGTTCCGGCTGTGCCGGGCGACCGCATTCTCGACCTTGGCGCCGGTGTCGGCACCGCCGCCTTCTGCCTCGCGGCGCGCGTGCCGCAATGTTTCCTGACCCTCGTCGAGATCGACCCGGAACTCGCGGCCCTCGCTGAGCGCAATGCCAGCGCCAATGGCTTCGGCAATCGCAGCCGCGTGGTGGTGATGGATGCGCTCGCCCGTGGCACGTCGCGCGACAAGGCGGGCCTGCTGGTCGGCCAGATCGACCGGGTCATCACCAATCCGCCCTTCCACGATGCGCCGCGCCACCGCGCCTCGCCCGGCGCGCGCCGCAGCCTCGCCCATACCGGTGGCGACGAGGTGCTGGCGGGCTTCCTGCGGACCGCCGTGGCCGTGCTCCGGCCGGGCGGGACGGTGACGCTGATCCACCGCGCCGATCGCCCCGAGGCGCTGCTGGCGGCGATGAAGGGCCGGTTCGGCGGCGTCACGCTGCGACCGGTCCATCCGAAGCCGGACGCGCCGGCCATCCGTCTCATCGTCACGGGCACCAAGGGCTCGCGGGCGCCGGTGTCGATCCTGCCTGGCCTGGTGCTGCAGGACGGCTATGGCACGCCGACGGTCGAGGCCGAGGCGGTCCTGCGCGGCGGGCGGGCGCTCTAGGGGGCGGTCGGTTCCGGGGCTGGTCGGTTCCGGGCCTTGCCCCCTCTCCCGGCCTGCGGCCGACCTCTCCCCGCCGGGGAGAGGTCAAGCTGCGCCCCTTCGGAACAGGCTCCCGAACCGCAATCCGCCATGGCCATGCTTCTAGCGGGCGTGATGGAGATTGGCTCGAGATAGGGTTGTGGCGAGCGATGCGGCAACCCTCTCCCCTCGTGGGAGAGGGTGCCCGCGGCAGCGGGCGGGTGAGGGGGCCGAAGCCGCTCCGCCGCCCCCTCATCCGGCGCATAGCATCGAGCGAACGCGAGATGCGTTCGCATCTCGCTATGCGGCGCCACCTTCTCCCGCAGGGGGAGAAGGACTACTGCTCGGCGGACTCAGCCCTCGATCTTCGAGAAGTCCGCCACCGTCGCGGTCGCGGCGCGGAGCTGGCCGAGGATGCGCAGGCGGTTCTCGCGCAACGCCGGGTCGTCGGCATTGACCGTCACCTTGTCGAAGAAGGCATCGACCGCCGGGCGCAGCTCGGCGAGGGCCTTCATGGCGCCGGCATAGTCCTCGCGGCCGACATGGTCGCGGGCCCGGGCCGAGGCGGACTGCAGCTCGGCGAACAGCGCCTTCTCCTCCGGCAAGCCCTTCGCCTCGACGAGGGCGGCATCCGGCGCGCCGTCATGGGCGCGGCCGTCCTTCTTCTCCTCGATGCGCAGGATGTTGATGGCGCGCTTGGTGCCGGCGAGGAGGTTCTTGCCGTCCTCGGTGCCGAGCAGGGCAGCGAGCGCCTCGACGCGGCGGACGACGAGCAGAAGGTCGTCATTGCCCTCGCCGGAGGCCAGCACGGCATCGACGAGGTCGTGGCGCTGCCCCTGGTCGCGCAGCAGGACCTTCAGGCGGTCGTGGAAGAAGGAGAGGAGGTCGGCCGAGAAGCCGCCGATCTGCCCGAGCGAGAACTTCAGGCCGTTGTCCGTCAGCAGGCGGATCACACCAAGGGCCGCACGACGCAGGGCGAACGGATCCTTCGAGCCCGTCGGCTTCTCGTCGATGCGCCAGAACCCGGTCAGCACATCCAGCTTGTCGGCCAGTGCCACGGCCACGGCGACCTTGTCGGTCGGCACGCGGTCGCTCGGCCCCTGCGGCTTGTAATGGTCCTCGATGGCGGCGGCGACGCTTTCGTGCTCGCCCTGGAGCAGCGCATATTTCCGCCCCATCAGGCCCTGAACTTCAGGAAATTCGCCGACGACCTCGGTCATCAGGTCGGCCTTGGCGAGTTCCGCTGCGCGCTCGGCCAAATCCGGATCGGCGCCGACCAGCGGCGCGATGTGGCGGGCGAGCGCCTTGATGCGGTCGACGCGCTGCCCTTGCGTGCCGAGCTTCTCGTGGAAGACGACGTTGAGGGCCCGCAGCTTCGCCATGCGCTGGTCCAGCGGCTTGGCTGCTGCGTTCTCGAAGTCGGGGAGGGGTTTCTGGTCCGTCTGCCAGAAATAGAGCGCGTCGGAGAGGCGGGCACGGATGACGCGCTCGTTGCCGGCGATGATGGCCTTGCCGCCATCGCTCGCCTCGATATTGGCGGTGAGCACGAAGCGGTTGGCGAGGCGGCCGTTCCTCGGGTCGCGCACCACGAAGCACTTCTGGTTGGCGCGGATCGTGGCGCGGATGACCTCGTCGGGAATGGCGAGGAAGCTCTCCTCGAAGGAGCCCATGAGCACGACGGGCCATTCGACAAGGCCGGCGACCTCGTTCAGCAGCCCCTCGTCCTCGACCAGCTCGAACCCCTGAGCGAAGCAGAGATTGCGCGCGTCGGCGAGGATGCGGCGCTTGCGCTCCTCCGGGTCGGCGACGACGAAGGCCTTGTCGAGGCTCGTCAGGTAGTCGTCCATCCGCCGGGCGCGGATGGTGGCCGGCGCCATGAAGCGGTGGCCGCGGGTGGTGTCGCCGGAGACGATGCCGTCCACGGCGAAGGGGATCACCGCCGGCTCCTCGGTCTCGGGGCCGAAGGTGCAGAGGATCGACTGGAGCGGGCGCACCCAGCGCAGCGACGAGGTCGAGGTGGATGCGGCGCCCCAGCGCATCGATTTCGGCCAGGGGAAGGAGCGGATCACCTCGGGCACGATCTCGGCGATGACGTCGGGGGTCGGGCGGCCCGGCTTCTCGATGACGGCGATGTAGCTGTCGCCCTTCTTCGGGTCGGACTGGATGATGGCCTGGTCGATGGAGGCGAGGCCGGCGCTCTTCAGGAAGCCCTGGATGGCGGCCTCGGGCGCGCCGACGCGCGGGCCCTTGCGCTCTTCCTTGACGTCCGGCGAGGCCGGCGGCAGGCCATGGACCGAGAGCGCGATGCGGCGCGGCGTGACGAGGACGCGGGCGCCCTCATAGAGGCAGCCCCTTGCGACCAGCGCGTCGGTGACGGCCTTCTTCAGATGCGCGGCGGCATCCGCCTGCATGCGGGCCGGGATCTCTTCGGAGAGGAGTTCGAGGAGCAGGTCGGGCATGTCACTCACGCATCTGCAACAGCTGCGACAGGACCCAGGCCGGCTCGTCCGAGCCTGCCACGTCGTCGATCAGCCAGCGGCCGTTCTCGAGGGCGAGATCGAAAGTGATGGTGCGAACCTCGGTCTCGCTGGCGAAGACCTTCACGGCCACCGCCACCTTGGCGCGCCGCTCGTCGCGGCTCACGAGCCGGTAGACGTTGCGGGTGTGGTAGTCGTCATCGCTGTCCTGGCAGCCGCAGGCAAAGCCGAAGTCGAGGCCGGGCAGCACGTCGCCGGTCCGGCACGAGCGGGCCTGCTGCTCGGTGTAGAGCCGGCGCAGACGCGGGGTTAGGAACGGATTGACCGAGGCGCGGCCGGGCTTGGCGTAGAAGGCGCGCAGCGCCGCCACAGGGTCGGCTGGCGCCGGCGCCGGGCGCTGGGGCTGCTGCGCAAGGGCAGGCGATCCGGCGACCAGGACACTCGCGAGGAGAATGCGGCGGGTGATGGCGGTCATGCCGTGGCTCCACCGGCTTCGGTCTTCAGCCAGGCCGTGCCGCAGGCCTTGGCCAGTTCACGGACGCGCAGGATGTAGCTCTGCCGCTCGGTCACCGAAATCACGCCGCGGGCATCCAAGAGGTTGAAGGCGTGGCCGGCCTTCAGGCACTGGTCATAGGCGGGCTGCACCATCAGGTGACGCTCGCCGCTTTCGCCCTTGGCCAGCAGCGAGCGGCACTCGGCCTCGGCCTCGGCGAAGCGGCGGAACAGGGCGCTCGTGTCGGCGTGCTCGAAATTGTAGCGGGAATATTCCTGCTCGGCCTGCAGGAAGACCTCGCGGTAGGTGACCTTCTCGGCGCCGTCGCGGCCGTTGAAGTTCAGCTCCATGATGCTCTCGACGTTCTGCAGGTAGCAGGCGAGGCGCTCGAGGCCGTAGGTCAGTTCGCCGGAGACCGGCGCGCATTCAATGCCGGCCACCTGCTGGAAGTACGTGAACTGCGAGACCTCCATGCCATCGCACCAGCATTCCCAGCCGAGGCCCCAGGCGCCGAGCGTCGGGTTCTCCCAGTCGTCCTCGACGAAGCGGATGTCGTGCAGCTTCGGATCCAGCCCGATCGCCTCCAGGGAGCCGAGATAGAGCTCCTGCAGGTTCGGCGGGTTCGGCTTCAGGATGACCTGGAACTGGTAGTAGTGCTGGAGGCGGTTCGGGTTCTCGCCGTACCGGCCGTCCTTCGGGCGCCGCGAGGGCTGCACATAGGCCGCGTTCCATGGCTTCGGTCCGAGCGAGCGAAGCATGGTGCCGGGATGGGAGGTGCCGGCGCCGACCTCCATGTCGTAGGGCTGCAGGATGACGCAGCCCTTGTCGGCCCAGAAGGTCTGGAGCGCCAGGATCAGGCCCTGAAACGAGCGATCGGGCCGCATGTGCGGCGGAAGGTCTGGTCGGGACATCGCGATGCGGCCTGTCGGGACGGTGAGCGTCGTCCCTTAAAGACCGGTAGCGAGGGGGTCAACCGCCGTCAGAACGGGCGATATTCGCCGGTCACGGGATCGCGCCGCAGGCGACGGACGGGCTTGTCGACCCGCACCGGCTTCGGCTGAAGCTGGAGCGAACGGCGGACCATCACATAGGTCGCGATCACGATGCCCGCGACCGCGGCCGCCATCAGGACTGGAGGCATGATTCTCTCCGCTCGCCTTCAATGCTGCGTCGCAGGATGACACGCCCGCATTGGGGCGAAAACGCGGCGCTTTGTCCAGCCTCACCGGCAGGTGATCACCTTGGTGGGCAGCCCCTCGAACAGGCCGCGGGCCTGCGGCGAGGCGTCGAGGCCGAAATCCTCCACCGACAGGGCGCCCTTTTCGGCCAGCGGCACCACGGCGCGGCGGATGATGCTGGCCTCGGCCCGGCGCCAGAAAGCGGCGTCGGCGGGGGCGGCGGTGTTGACCGGGGTGCGCGGCGCCATGAAGCCGCCGACAAAGAGATTGATGTTGGCGGCCGCGAGGTGGCGCAGGTGGCGGTCGCAGGGCGTGTAGGCGAGCGTCCGGAGCTCGTTCGCCACGACGGCAGCGTGATCGTAGACGGCATTGCCGCCGCGGCGCGGGCCGATGGGCGGCGGCAGCAGGCGCGGACCGTCGATCTCGACATAGCCCTCGGGACGGCGCAGCACGACCGGGCCGACCGGCGCATAGACCTGGGCCATGGCAGCGGGGCTGACGAGGGTCATGCCGGTCGCGGCGGTCGAGACCTCGCGCACGCCCGGGACCACCGCCATGATGCGCGGGCCAGGTTCGGCCGGGGTGGTGGCCACCGGCGGCGGGGCGCTGCGCCACGGCGTGGCGATGGCCGGCAGGGCGGGGAGGGCGGTCGAGCCTCCCATCACGCTGACAGCCGCGACCCCCACGGCAAGGCTCACGCCGGCCAGCAGAAGGAGGGACGGACCGCTCGCGGGCGCCGCCTCTTCGGCGGGACGACCGCGGGTCTTCCGGAAGTTCATGGCCACGTTGTCGGGCATGGTTCCTCGCCGCGGAAACGGAAACTGCGGCCATCCTGCCTGACCATCCGTGAGGGGCGATTTAATGCGGGAGGTTTCTTTGACGAAAAACCCGATGTGACGGGTAACGAAGGGTCAACGAGGCCCGGTTTCAGTCGAAGGTGACGGTCGGCCGGTCCTGATCCGCAATGGCTGTCGTGACCCTGCCCCCGCAGAAGCGCGTGATGAGGTCGGCCGCGTCGGCCGCCGCTGCCTCGACATGGCCCCAGCCATTGGTCTGGACCGTGACGATGGCCCGCTGCGTCGACGGCGTAATGATGGAGCGGGCGTCCTGCCGCCAGTTCCAGCGACGGCAGAGAACATGGCCGGCGCCGGCATAGACCACCTCGCCGTCCTTCGGTGGATCGTTCGGGTCCTCGCCGGCCTCGGTCGCCATGTCGATGAACGTGTCGTCGGGCCGGGCGAAGCGGAAGGCGAAGGGCCCCTCGGCCTTGTCGAGATCGTCGGCGCCGACGCAGGCAACGGCTGCCAGCGAGGCGGCGTTGTAGGCGTCGACGAAGGGATTGATGGCGGGCAGGGGCCGCTCGGCGAGGGCGTTCTTCATCAGCCGCTCGACCGAGCAGCGATAGCTCGTCTTCTTGATGCCGAAGCCCTTGTAGGCGGCCCTCCAGGCGGCGATGCCGGGAATGGCCGAGAGGTCCGTGCCGGCATAGGACATGCGGGCCTCGGCCTCGCGTTCGGCAATGAGGGCATCGAGGGCGGGCGGCCGGCTGGCGGGAATGGCGAGCCCCTCGCAGACCAGCACGGCCACGCGAAAGTCCGGGAACCTTTCGGTCAGTTCGGCGATGGTGAGCGTGACGGGTGTCTGCTTCAGCGACATGGCGGCCCTCCCGGCTTTCGCCTAGCGCTCCGGCCGGCGGGGGGCAAGTCGCCGCCACGCGCCGGGCGCGCTAGGCTGGCGTCACGGATTCGCCGCAAGACCGTCGATAGGATCGGCGACGACAGGATAGGCCATGACCAAGCGCGCGCCCCTCACCCTCCTCGCCCTCGCGGTGCTTGCCGGCGGCGTCCTGCCAGCGGCGGCGCAGGCCCAGGGCCAGGGCGGCCAGCAGGGCCAGCGCCTGCGCGGCGCCGATTTCGCCGGCTTCTGGGCGGCGCAGCCCGGCGGGCGGGCCGGCGTCGAGATCCGCGTCACCGGTTCGACCATCGTGGCACGCGAGCTGTTCCAGACGCAGGCGGCGGGCCGCTGTGGCACGGAGGGACGCGGCCGCCTCACCGGCTTCACCTCGCGGCTGACCTTCCGCGGCCGCTGTGCCGATGGCAGCCAGACGTCGGAGACGTCCTGCGCGGTGACGCTGGAGAGCCGCGACCGGATTTCGTCGCGCTGCGGCAATGGCCACACAATGACGCTGCACCGGGTGAGGGGCTGAAGTTCCGTCGATCGGACGTCATGCGCTGACCGATCCGTCATGCCCGGGCTTGGCCCGGGCATCCACGAATTCTCGTCATGCGGTGGTCAAGTCGTGGATGCCCGCCACAAGGGCGGGCATGACGCCGAAGGGTGGACGCAGACAGCCTCGGTCGGTTCAGGAGGTGGCGGACAGGCGCCGCGCCTCACATCCCCGGATAGTTCGGGCCGCCGCCGCCCTCGGGCGTCACCCAGTTGATGTTCTGGGCGGGGTCCTTGATGTCGCAGGTTTTGCAGTGGACGCAGTTCTGCGCGTTGATCACGAATTTCGGGTCGGTCTTGGCCTCGGCATCGGCATAGACCACCTCGTAGACGCCCGCCGGGCAATAGAGCCGCGCCGGCTCGCCATACATCGGCAGGTTGTCGCGGATCGGCACCGCCGGGTCCTTCAGCGTGAGATGGACCGGCTGGTCCTCCTCGTGATTGGTGTTCGACAGGAACACGCTCGACAGCTTGTCGAAGGAGATCACCCCGTCCGGGCGCGGATAGACGATCGGCTTCACCTCGGCGATGGGCTTCAGCGTCGCGTAGTCGGCCTTGCCGTGCTTCAGCGTGCCGAAGGGCGAGGCGCCGAAGATCGAGTTGATCCACATGTCGACGCCGCCGAGGATGACGCCGCCGATCGTGCCGAACTTCGACCAGAGCGGCTTGACGTTGCGCACCGGCCAGAGGTCCTTGCCTATGGCGCTGGAGCGCCAGCTCTCCTCGTAGGCCGAGAGCTCGTCATGCGAGCGGCCCTCGGCCAGCGCCTTGGCGAGGTGCTCGGCCGCCAGCATCCCGGAATGGACGGCGTTGTGCGAGCCCTTGATGCGGGGAACGTTGACGAAGCCCGCCGCGCAGCCGAGCAGCGCGCCGCCGGGGAAGGCGAGCTTCGGCACGGACTGCCAGCCACCCTCGGTGATGGCGCGGGCGCCGTAGGAGATGCGCTTGCCGCCCTCCAGAGTCGGGCGGACCATGGGGTGCTGCTTGAAGCGCTGGAACTCGTCGAAGGGCGAGAGCGTCGGGTTCTCGTAGTTCAGGTGGACGACGAAGCCGACGTAAACGAGGTTGTCCTCGGCGTGGTAGAGGAACGAGCCGCCGCCGGTCTTCATGTCCAGCGGCCAGCCAAAGGAATGCTGGACGAGGCCCGGCTTGTGGTTCTCCGGCTTGACCTGCCAGACCTCCTTGAGGCCGATGCCGTACTTGCCGGGCTCGCGGCCCTCGTCGAGCTTGAAGCGCTTGATGAGCTGCTTGGTCAGGTGGCCGCGGGCGCCCTCGGCGAAGAGGGTGTAGCGGCCGCGCAGCTCCATGCCGCGGGTGAAGCGGTCGGTGATCTCGCCGTCGCGGGCAATGCCCATGTCGCCGGTGGCGACGCCGATGACCGCGCCCTTGTCGTCGAACAGCACCTCGGCGGCGGCGAAGCCCGGATAGATCTCGACGCCGAGCGCCTCGGCGCGGGCGCCGAGCCACTTCGCGACATTGCCCAGCGAGCCGATGAAGTTGCCGTGGTTGTTCATCAGCTTCGGCATGCCGAAATTCGGCAGGCGCATGCCGCCAGCGGGGCCGAGGAAGTAGAAGCGGTCGTCGGTGACCTCCTGCTTCAGCGGGCGGTCCGGGTCCTCGCGCCAGTCAGGGAGGAGCGCATCGAGGCCCGAGGGGTCGATGACGGCGCCGGAGAGGATGTGGGCGCCGACCTCGGAGCCCTTTTCCACAACCACGACGGACAGATTTTCGTCGATTTGTTTAAGGCGGATGGCAGCGGCAAGGCCGGCCGGGCCGGCACCGACGATCACGACGTCATAGTCCATGCCCTCGCGCTCGGGCAGGTCCATCGCTTCGGCCATCGAACATCCTCGTGACTGCGGAAAGCGCAGGGCTTTCCTTGGTGTTTTGCAGGTTTCTAAAGCACGGCTTCCCGCCGAAGACAACGCGTCGAGCGGCCGAGGGGTGCCGTCCGCCAGGCCCTTTCCGCACGTCCGGCCGCCCGTCGCGGCAGGCGTTAACCCTTCGGTAAGGTCCGTTAACGATGTCTTAACAACCCCTCTTGTGCCGCAAAGATTAACAGGAGATTAATGACCCCGGGTCGCAGGGCAGTCATCGTTGGTTCAGGGGTTTTCACCCATGGTTCGCTTTGCGTCCTGGTTTTTCATCGCTGCCTTCGGCATGGCCGGCATTGCCGTCGAGGCTGCCGCTCAGCAGCCGCAACAGCCGCGCCGCGTCGCCTCGCTTGCCGCTGGCGCCGCCACCTCGGCGCCCATCGGCTGGGTGCAGTTCTGCAACGAGAATCCGGTCGATTGCGCCCAGCGCTCGCCGGCCGCCCGCAGCGTCACGCTGACCTCCGCCGCCTTCGCCCAGCTCGCCCGGATCAATGTCCAGGTGAACCGCGAGATCCAGCAGGTCACCGACCTCGAGCTCTTCGGTGTCGAGGAGTACTGGACCTATCCGGTGGACGGGAAGGGCGACTGCGAGGACCTGGTGCTGGAGAAGAAGCGCCGCCTCATCGCCCTCGGCGTGCCGCGCGAGGCCATGCTCATCACCGTGGTGCGCGACCTCAACGGCGACGGCCATGCCATCCTGACGGTCGTCACCGATCGCGGCGACTACGTCCTCGACAACTTCACCAACGAGGTGAAGCTCTGGCACGAGACCGGCTACCGCTTCATCAAGCGCCAATCGCAGACCGACCCGAACCAGTGGGTTTCGCTGAATGGCGGCGCCGCCGGCCCGCAGCTGGTCGCCAATCCGCGCCGCTGAGTTTCTTCAGCCCAGCATCATCTCCCCGGCGGTCGCAGCGGGTGGAGAGGCAAGGCCGGAGCGGGTCGCAGCGCTCCGGCCTTTCGCCTATGATGGCCCCATGACCCTGTCGCTTACCCCTGATGAGATCGAGGCGCTGCTCGTCTTCTACCGCGACGCGGGCATCGACGTGGCGCTTGTCGAGGAGGCGGTGGACCGGTTCGCCGAGGCCGATGCCGAGCTGTCCCGCCGCCGCGAGGCGGCTGCCGCCCGCGCGGCGGAGATGGCGGCGCCGGCGGTTGCCCGGCCGCGTCCGGTGAGCGCCGAGGGCGCGCCGCCCTCGCCCGATTCGGCGGTGGCTGCCGCGCGCGATGCCGCACGGGCCGCGATGAGCCTCGATGCGCTGAAGGCCATCGTCGAGGCCTTCGACGGCTGCGCCCTCAAGACCACCGCCTCGAAGACCGTCTTCGAGGACGGCGCGCGCGATGCCCGCATCATGTTCGTCGGCGAGGCGCCCGGCCGCGAGGAGGACCTCGAGGGCAAGCCCTTCGTCGGGCGCTCGGGCCAGTTGCTCGACCGGATGCTGGCCTCCGTCGGCCTCGACCGCGCGACCAACGCCTATATCGCCAACATCATTCCCTGGCGGCCGCCCGGCAACCGCACGCCGACGCCGCAGGAGATCGCCATCTGCGAGCCCTTCATCCGCCGGCAGATCACGCTCAAGGCGCCGGACCTTTTGGTCTGCGTCGGCGCGCCCTCGACGGAGACGCTGCTCGGCCTCAAGGGCATCATGAAGGCGCGCGGGCGGCTCATGCCCTTCACGCTGGAGGATGGGCGGGAGATCCAGGCCATCGCCACGCTCCACCCGGCCTATTTGCTGCGCAGCCCGATAGCCAAGCGTCAGGCCTGGCGGGACATGCTGACCATCCGCAAGGCGCTGGGGATGTGAGGGGAAGGGGCGCCCATCGCGTCGTGGCGAGGGTTGTCCTTAACCCCCCGATCGATAGCCGCCCCTCCGTCATGCCCGGCCTTGTGCCGGGTATCCACGACTTGACCACCGCCCCATGAGAATTCGTGGATGCCCGGGCCGAGCCCGGGCATGACGCCGAGAGGTTTGCGCAAGAGCGACGGCCGTCCGCTGCCCATCGATGGGGCCCCGTTGCTCCTCACTCCTCCCTGATCGCCTTCAGCGAGCCGAAGGTCATCCGGTGGTGCGGGGAGGGGCCGTGGGCCTTCAGGGCCTCGCGGTGGACCTTGGTGCCGTAGCCCTTGTGCTGGTCGAAGCGCCATTGCGGACAGGCGCCATGGACCTGCCGCATCAGCCGGTCGCGATGGACCTTGGCGAGGATCGAGGCGGCGGCAATGGAGAGCACCAGCGCGTCGCCGTCGACGATGGCCTCGCCCGACACGCCGAGCGGCAGGGGCGGCACGTCACGGCCATCGACCAGTACATGGCGCGCCGGCATCGACAGCGCCGTCACCGCCCGGCTCATGGCGTGGAGGGTCGCCTTGCGGATGTCGGTCGCATCGATCCGGGCGGGACCGGAGGAGGCGATGGCGCAGGCCAGCGCCGAGCGCGTTACCGCCTCGTAGAGCGCCTCGCGGGCCGGCTCGTCCAGCACCTTGGAATCGGCAAGGCCCTCGGGGATCGCCTGTGGATCGAGGATCACCGCCGCCGCGACCACCGGGCCGGCCAGCGGGCCGCGGCCCGCCTCGTCAACGCCGGCAACCGGCGCGAAGCCCTGGGCGAGAGCACGGGCCTCAAGGGTGAAGGTCGGAATCAGGACGGCCATGCCCCTGTCTCGCCGATGACCTGCGAGCCGGCAAGCGCCGCTGCGGTTCCGATTCAACCGGCGGGGTGAAAGATGAGTCCAGTCAGGGGCTTGGCGGCGGGCGTGAAGAGCGAGAATCCGGCTGTTGATGCGGCGATTCAAGCCGCTCACGTGGCGATTCAAGCGGCCGGCGGGTCGGGCGGCAGCTCCAGCGAGCCGTCGGGTCGCAGGGGGATGAAGGGGTTCCAGGCGATCTCGATCGGGTGGCCGTCGGGGTCGGCGACATAGCTGGAATAGCCGCCCCAGAAGGCGTCATGCGGGGCCTTGAGTGTGCTCGCGCCAGCGGCGAGTGCCGCGGCGAAAGCCGCGTCCACCGCCTCCTTGGAGGCGAGGCAGCGCGCCAGCGTGACACCGCCGAAGGGCGCGCGGGGCTCGGCGGGAAGGCCCGCATCCTCGGCCAGCGCCCCATGCCCGTAGAGCGCCAGCACCGTGCCGCCCGCGGCGAAGAAGCTGATGCTTGGGCGGCTCAGTGCGACTGAGCGCCGGAAGCCGATGGCCTCGTAGAAGGCCGTCGACCGCGCGACGTCGGCGACCCCCAGCGTGACGATGGCGATGGCGGCCATGACGGCTCCTTGCAGTGACGGGGACGGCCCCGATGGTCAGAACAGGCTGAGCTGCTCGGCAGCCGCCGGCCCCTTGCGCGGCGGCGGCGTGAAGTGGCGCGTCTCCAGCCGCAGCGAGCGGCGGTTGAAGCCGAGGCGCTCGCGGGCAATCTCGAAACGCCGGCCGATCATCCAGGCGAACGGGCCGGTACCCTTCTGCCGGAGGTGGAAGGTCGCGTCATAGTCCTTTCCGCCACGGGTGTCCTGGATCAGCGACAGGACATGCCGGGCGGCATCGGGCCGGTTGGCGACGAGCCACTCGCGGAACAGGTCGCGGATCTCGTGGGGCAGGCGCAGCAGCACATAGCCGGCCTCGCGGGCGCCCATGTGCCAGGCGGCATCGAGAATGCGCTCGATCTCCGCGTCATTGACCACGGGAATGATGGGCGCGACCAGCACCGCCGCCGGGATCCCGGCTTCCGACAGCATCCGGATCGCTTCCAGCCGCTTGGGCGGGGTGGAGGCGCGGGGCTCCAGCGAGCGGGCGAGCTTCGGGTCCAGCGTCGTGACGGAGATCGCCACCTTGGCAAGGCCCTTCTCCGCCATGCGCGCGAGGATATCGATGTCGCGGGTGACGAGGTGGTTCTTGGTGACGATGCCGACCGGGTGGTTCGCCGCCTCCAGCACTTCAAGGATGCGGCGCGTCAGTTTCCACTGCCGCTCGATGGGCTGGTAGGGGTCGGTGTTGGTGCCGATGGCGATGGTGCGCGGCTGGTAGCCCGGCGCCGCCAACTCCTTCTCGAGCAGCTCCGGCGCATTGGGCTTGGCGAAGAGCCGCGTCTCGAAATCGAGGCCGGGGGAGAGGCCCATATAGGCGTGGCTTGGGCGGGCGAAGCAGTAGGTGCAGCCGTGCTCGCAGCCGCGATAGGGATTGATGGAGCGGTCGAAGTTGAGGTCGGGCGACACGTTGCGGGTGATGATCCGCTTCGCCTTCTCCTCGGTCACCGATGTCGCGAAGGCCGGCAGTTCCTCCAGGCTGTTCCAGCCGTCGTCCACGGCCTCGCGGCTCTCGCGCTCGAAGCGGCCGGAGGGGTTGGTCAAAGTGCCGCGGCCGCGGCGGCGGTCCTGGGCAATGCCGGTGCCGCCGGCGACATCGAGCGAGCGGGCGGTGCGCAGCCCGAAGATGCGCGCCGCGGCGGCCTCCATTCCGGTGCCGTTCATCAGCTCGGGTTCAGGATCGGGACGCGTCGAGGGGGCAGGGCGCGGCATGGCCGGAGGCTAGCAGCGGGCGGTCCGAGTCTCAAGAACAAAGGCGGAACAAAACGCCGGTTGGATGGGGATTGGGCGCCGGAGGCTCTTGCGCTCTCCAGCAATCGGGCATAAAGATATCTTTATATGTGAGTGGTTGATGTGACGATCCCTGCCGCCAAGACAGCCCGCGCGATCCAGCCCGGCTACGGTTTCGACGACGCCGTCGCGGTTCTCCGCGCCGTTGGCGAACCGACGCGCCTGCGCCTCGTCGCGCTGCTGGTCGAGGCCGAGCTGACCGTCACCGACATGGTCGACATTCTCGGCCAGTCGCAGCCGCGCATCTCGCGCCATTTGAAGCTGCTGCTGGAAGCCGGCCTCGTTGAGCGGGTGAAGGAGGGCTCCTGGGCCTTCTTCCGCGCCGCGGGGGAGGGGCCGGGCGCCCGCACGGTCGATGCGCTCGCCGCCCTGGTCGATCCCACCGATGCGATCCTTGCCAGCGACCGCGATCGCCTCGCGGCGGTGCGGGCCAAGCGGTCGTCGGAGGCGCAGGCCTTCTTCAGCCGCCATGCCGCGGACTGGGACCGGCTGCGCGCCCTGCATGTCCCGGAAGAGCGGGTGGAGCGCGCCGTGCGCGAGGCCCTCGCCGGCGGCGCCCTGCGTTCGCTTCTGGACCTCGGCACCGGCACCGGCCGGATGCTGGAGCTCTTCGCGCCCGAGATCGAGCGCGGCCTCGGCATCGATGCCAGCCCCGAAATGCTGACGCTGGCCCGCGCCGCGCTGGACCGCGCTGGCATCCGCCATTGTTCGGTGCGCACCGGCGACATCTACTCGCTCGCCCTGCCGCGCGATGCCTATGATGCGGTGATCATCCACCAGGTCCTGCACTTCCTCGACGACGGCGCCCGCGCCATCCGCGAGGCGGCGCGGGTGCTGCGCCCCGGCGGGCGTCTGGTGGTGGTCGATTTTGCTCCCCACGAGCAGGAATTCCTGCGCGAGGCCCATGCCCATCGCCGCCTCGGCTTCGCCCGCGACGTGGTCGAGGGCTGGATGGCGGCTGCCGGCCTCACGCCCACCCGCTTCCAGAACCTCGTCGCCGACGAGGCCGGCAGCGGCAAGCTCACCGTTTCCGTCTGGGTCGGCCGCGACCCCCGCATTCTCACCGACGCCCCGGTCCCCCCGGCGGCCAAAGCCATCGAGGTCGTCTGATGTCCTCCGCCTACAAGCCGAGCCGCTATGTCTCGCGCTCCCGTCTGAAGGTCTCCTTCGAGTTCTTCCCGCCGAAGACCGAGGAGATGGAGCAGACGCTGTGGGAATCGATCGAGCGTCTGGCCCCGCTCGAGCCCTCTTTCGTCTCGGTGACCTATGGCGCCGGCGGCTCGACCCGTGAGCGCACACATGCGACCGTCTCGCGCATCGTCAAGGACACCAGCCTGAAGCCGGCGGCGCACCTGACCTGCGTCGCCGCGACCAAGGCGCAGGTGGACGAGGTCATCCGCGACTACTGGGCCGCGGGCGTCCGCCACATCGTGGCGCTGCGCGGCGATCCCGTGGGCGGCGTCGGCACGGCCTATGAGAGCCATCCCGGCGGCTACGAGGGCTCGCCCGAGCTCATTGCCGGCATCCGCGCCATCGGCGATTTCGAGGTGTCGGTCTCCGCCTATCCGGAGAAGCATCCGGAGAGCCCGTCGCTCGACACCGACATCGACATGCTGAAGCGCAAGGTCGATGCGGGCGCGACGCGCGCCATTACCCAGTTCTTCTTCGACAACGACGTGTACCTGCGCTACCTCGACCGCGTCCGCGCCGCCGGGATCACCATTCCGATAGTGCCGGGCATCGTGCCGGTGCAGAACTTCAAGCAGACGGCGGGCTTTGCCGCCCGCACCGGCGCCAGCGTGCCGGACTGGCTCGCCAAGCGCTTCGAGGGCCTGGAGAACGATCCGGCGACCCGCAAGCTCATTGCCGCGGCAGTGGCGGCCGAGCAGGCGCTCGATCTCGTCGATCGCGGCGTGACCGAGTTCCACTTCTACACGATGAACCGGGCGGACCTCGTCTATGCGGTCTGCCACCTCCTCGGCCTCCGGCCGAACGAGGCCGCCCCTGCCGCCGTTGCGGCGTGAGGCACAACGAGAATTCTCTGGAGCTCGCCCGATGACCCAGTTCCCGCATCACCACGCCGATGGCGCCGAGATCCTGGCGGCCCTGACCAAGGCCGCCAAGGAGCGCATCCTGGTGCTCGACGGCGCCATGGGCACGATGATCCAGCGCTACAAGTTCTCGGAGGCCGATTTCCGCGGCGACCGGTTCAAGCACTGGAACCACGACCTCAAGGGCAACAACGACCTCCTGATCCTCACCCGTCCCGACGTGGTGGAGGCGATCCACCTCGAATACTTCGAGGCCGGGTCCGACATGGTCGAGACCAACACCTTCTCCTCCACCTCCATCGCCCAGGCCGATTACGGCATGGAGTCGCTCGCCTATGAGCTGAACTACGAGGGCGCGCGTCTCGCCAAGAACGCTGCCAGGCGCGCCGAGGCGAAGGACGGCCGCCGCCGTTTCGTCGCCGGCGCCTTCGGGCCGACGAACCGCACGGCCTCGATCTCGCCGGACGTCAACAATCCCGGCTTCCGGGCCATCACCTTCGACCAGCTGCGCGAGGCCTATGCCGAGGAGGCCCGCGGCCTCATCGACGGCGGCTCCGACATCATGCTGGTGGAGACGATCTTCGACACGCTCAACGCCAAGGCGGCGTTGGTGGCGATCGAGGAGGTCTTCGAGGAGCGCAAGGTGCGCCTGCCGGTGATGATTTCCGGCACGATCACCGACCTCTCGGGACGCACGCTCTCGGGCCAGACGCCGGAGGCCTTCTGGTATTCGCTGCGCCATGCCAAGCCCTTCTCCATCGGGCTCAACTGCGCGCTGGGCGCCAAGGAAATGCGCGCCCATATCGCCGCAATCTCCAAGGTGGCGGACACGCTGGTCTGCGCCTATCCCAATGCCGGCTTGCCCAACGAGTTCGGCCTCTATGACGAGAGCCCGGAGGCCATGGCGGCCATGGTCGGCGAGTTCGCCACCGCCGGCCTCGTCAATGTCGTCGGCGGCTGCTGCGGCTCGACGCCGGACCATATCGCGGCGATCGCCAAGGCGGTTGCGGGCGTGAAGCCGCGGCCGATCCCGACGCTCGAGACCAAGCTGCGCCTGTCCGGCCTCGAAGCCTTCGAGTTCGCGGCGTGATGCGCTGCGCTCCCCTTTCTCCTGCCCTGAGTGCCCGATGACCACCCCCGTCGCGTCCTTCATCAACATCGGCGAGCGAACCAACGTCACCGGCTCGGCGAAGTTCAGGAAGCTGATCACCAACGGCGACTACTCGGCCGCGCTCGACGTCGCGCGCGAGCAGGTCGAGAACGGCGCCCAGGTCCTTGACGTCAACATGGACGAGGGCCTGCTCGACTCCGAGAAGGCCATGGTGACCTTCCTCAACCTCATGGCCGCCGAGCCCGACATCGCCCGCGTGCCGGTGATGGTCGACAGCTCCAAGTGGGAGGTGATCGAGGCCGGCCTGAAATGCGTGCAGGGCAAGGCCATCGTCAACTCGATCTCCATGAAGGAGGGCGAGGAGAAGTTCATCGAGCAGGCGCGGAAGGTCCGCCGCTACGGCGCCGCCGTCGTCGTCATGGCCTTCGACGAGGTCGGCCAGGCCGACACGTTCCAGCGCAAGATCGAGATCTGCGAGCGCGCCTATCGCATCCTCGTCGACCAGGTCGGCTTTCCGCCCGAGGACATCATCTTCGATCCCAACGTCTTCGCTGTCGCGACGGGCATCGAGGAGCACAACAATTACGGCGTCGATTTCATCGAGGCGACCAAGTGGATCCGGCAGAACCTGCCGCACGCCCATGTCTCCGGCGGCGTCTCGAACCTGTCCTTCGCCTTCCGCGGCAACGAGCCGGTGCGCGCGGCCATGCACTCCGTGTTCCTCTACCACGCCATCCGCGTCGGCATGGACATGGGCATCGTCAATGCCGGCGCCCTGCCGGTCTATGACCAGATCGACCCGGAGCTGCGCGAACTCTGCGAGGACGTGATCCTCAACCGCCGCCCCGACTCCACCGAGCGGATGGTGGATGCGGCCGCCCGCTTCAAGGGCGACGGCTCGGCGCAGCAGGATTCCAAGAAGGACATGTCCTGGCGCGAGAAGCCGGTCGGCGAGCGCCTGACCCATTCGCTCGTCCACGGCATCACCGAGTTCATCGAGCAGGACACCGAGGAGGCCCGCCAGCAGGCGGCCCGCCCGCTCCATGTCATCGAAGGCCCGCTGATGGACGGCATGAACCATGTCGGCGACCTGTTCGGCGCCGGCAAGATGTTCCTGCCGCAGGTGGTGAAGTCGGCCCGCGTGATGAAGCAGGCTGTGGCCTATCTCCAGCCCTTCCTGGAGCAGGAAAAGCGCGACATGGGCCTGGTGGACAAGCCGGCCGCCGGCAAGATCCTCATGGCGACCGTCAAGGGCGACGTCCACGACATCGGCAAGAACATCGTCGGCGTCGTGCTCCAGTGCAACAATTACGAGGTCATCGACCTCGGGGTCATGGTGCCGGCCCAGCGCATCCTCGATGAGGCGCGCAAGCACGAGGTCGACATGATCGGCCTGTCGGGCCTCATCACCCCCTCGCTCGACGAGATGGTGCATGTCGCCTCCGAGATGGAGCGCGAGGGCTTCGACATTCCCCTGCTCATCGGCGGCGCCACGACCTCGCGCGTCCACACGGCGGTGAAGATCCATCCGAACTACACGCGCGGCCAGACGGTCTATGTGCTCGATGCCTCGCGCGCGGTGGGCGTCGCCTCGGCGCTGCTGTCGGAGGACCAGAAGGGCGGCTACATCGCCGATATCCGCACCGAATATGCCAAGATCGCCGAGGCGCATCTGCGCGGCGAACAGAACAAGCAGCGCCTGCCGCTGTCCGAGGCCCGCGCCAATGCGCTGAAGCTCGATTTCGACGCCTACAACCCGCCGAAGCCGAGCTTCACCGGCACCCGCGTCTTCGAGGATTTTGACCTCGCCGATCTCGTCTCCTGCATCGACTGGACGCCCTTTTTCCAGACCTGGGAGCTGAAGGGGCGCTATCCCGCCATCCTCGACGACGACACCTATGGCGAGGCGGCGCGCAACCTGTTCAAGGACGCGCAGGTCATGCTGCAGCGGATCGTTGGCGAGAAGTGGCTGACCGCAAAGGCCGTGGTCGGTTTCTGGCCCGCCAACCGCGTCGGCGACGACATGGTGCTCTACACTGACGAGACCCGCCGCAAGGAACTCGCGCGCCTGCACGGCCTGCGCCAGCAGATCGCCCGCCGCGAGGGCCGCGAGCGCGCGCATATCGCCATCTCCGACTATGTCGCGCCGGTGGGCAAGGCCGACTGGGTCGGCGGCTTCGTCGTCACGGCCGGCATCGGCGAGGAGGCGCTGTCGAAGCGCTTCGAGGAGCAGAAGGACGATTACTCCTCCATCCTCGCCAAGGCGCTGGCCGACCGCCTGGCCGAGGCTTTCGCCGAGCGGATGCACCAGCTCGTGCGCCGGGAACTGTGGGGCTATGCCCCCGACGAGACGCTGTCGAACGAGGAGCTGATCCTCGAACAGTATCGCGGCATCCGTCCGGCGCCCGGCTATCCGGCCCAGCCCGACCATACCGAGAAGGACACGCTGTTCCGCCTGCTCGATGCCGAGGCGGCCATCGGCGTGCGCCTCACCGAGAGCCGCGCCATGTGGCCGGGCTCCTCGGTCTCGGGCCTCTACTTCTCCCATCCCGACAGCGCCTATTTCGGCGTCGGCCGGGTCGAGCGCGATCAGGTCGAGGACTATGCCGCCCGCAAGGGCTGGACGGTGGAGGAGGCCGAGCGCTGGCTCGCGCCGGTGCTGAACTACGATCCGGCCCTGCTGCGCAACCTCAGCCAGGCCGCGGAGTGAGGCGGTGACGGCCGGTTCCACCCCCCGGCCGTTGCTCGTCTCAGCGGCGGCGGGGGTCTTCCTCGTCGCCTTTCTGGTGCGCTTGCTCGCCGCCATCCTGGCGCCCGGGATCCACCACGAGGACGAGATCTTCCAGTCGCTGGAACAGGCGCATCGCCTCGTCTTCGGCTATGGCTTCGTGCCTTGGGAGTTCGAGCACGGCATCCGTTCCTGGCTGCTTCCGGGCGCTCTGGCCGCGGCCATGCGCGTCGGTCTGCTGTTCGGTGATGGGCCGCAGGCCTATCTGCCGGTGGTCCAGGCCCTGCTGTCGGCGATCGGCGCCGGCGCGGTCGCCTGCATCTTCCTGTGGGCGCAGCGCCTTTTCGGCCTCTGGCCGGCGCTCGTTGCGGCCGTCATCCCCGCCTTTGCGCCCGAGCTCGTCTATTTCGGCCCGCGGGCCCTGACCGAGGTCGTCGCCGGCCATCTCCTCGTCATCGGCCTCTATCTCGCCCTGCCGGGAGAGGCCGCGACAGGCCGCGGACGCCTTGTCCTTGCCGGCTTCCTCCTCGGCCTCGTCGTGGCCATCCGCCTGCAGATGGCGCCGGCCGTGGGCGTGGTCGGGCTGTACGCCCTCTGGCGCTGGCCGTTGAGGCAGGCCCTGTGGCTCGCCGCCGGCGGTCTCGCTGCGGTCGTCCTTTCGGGCCTGACCGACTGGTGGACCTGGGGCGCGCCGTTCCTCTCCGCTTGGCAGAACGTCCGCTACAATATCGGCCACGGCGTCGCCGCCCATTTCGGCGTCGAGCCATGGTTCCAGTATCCGGCGCTGCTGGTGGTGGTCTTCGGCTCCGCGCTGGCCCTGCTGCTGCCGCTCGCCGTCGCGGGGGCCCGGTTCAAGCCGCTGCTCGCCGTGCTCATGCTCGCGATCTTCGCGGCGCACCAGCCGATCGGCCACAAGGAGATCCGCTTCCTCTACCCGCTCATGGTGCTTCTGGAGGCGCTGGCCGCCATCGGCCTCGCCTGGGCTGTCGCCAGGCTCCAGGAGCACCTGCCGCGCCTCGACCTGCCGTGGCGCCCTTTCCGGGCCTGGCTGCCCGCCGCAGCGGCTCTGGGGTGCCTCACGCTCTTCGTCGTCGGGCGCCTTGCCACCTTCGTGATCATTCCCGATCAGGGCCTTGCCTGGCTCAAGCAGCGCAGCATCATCGAAGCGGCGCGCCATATCGCGCGACTGCCGGGTGTCTGCGGCATCGGGAGCTATGGCATCGCCTGGGTCCAGAGCGGCGGCTATGTGAACATGCACCAGCCGGTGCCGTTCCACGAGACGACGACCATTGCGGCCTTTCGCGAGGCGGAGCCCGCCTTCAACACGATCCTGTTTCCGCGGAGCCAGCGGGAGGCGCTTGGCATCACCGGCGGAAGGTGCTTCGGACAGCGATGCGTGGCGCAGCGCCCGGGGCCTTGCGCGGAACGGCCGATCGCGCCGCTCAGCGAAGCGCCGCCGCTGCCAGGGCTTGAGCCGCTGAAGCGGCTCTGGCCGCCGGCGGGTTTCCCGCCGCGGCCTTGAACTGCCTCAGATCGTCACCTGCGTGCCGACCTCGACCACGCGCCCGGTCGGCAGGTGGAAATAGTCCGAGGCCGAATTGGCGTTCACCGCCATGCCGATGAAGATGTAGTCCTGCCAGAGCGGCATGCCGAGCTTGCCCGAGGCCTTCAGGTGCCGGCGCGACAGGAAGAACGAGGTCGACATCATGTCGAACTTGAGCCCCAGCTTCTTGCAGGCGATCAGCGCCTTCGGAACGTGGGGCGTCTCCATGTAGCCGAAGCGCACGGTCAGGCGGGAGAAGCGGTCGTTGATCTTCTCGAAGCTGACGCGGTCGCTGTCGGGGACGCGCGGCGTGTCAACGCTCTTCACGGCGAGGAAGACGTTGTGCTCGTGCAGCACCTTGTTGTGCTTGAGGTTGTGCAGGAGCGAAGCCGGCGCATAGGCCTGGTCCGAGGTGAGGAACACCGCGGTGCCGGCGACCTGGTGCGGCGGGCGCTTGTCGAAGCTCTTCAGGAGGTCGACCAGCGGCACCTCGATGCGGCGCGTCTTCTCCGCGAGGATGTCGGTGCCCTTCCGCCAGGTGAGCATCAGGAACATGATGACGAAGGCGATGACCAGCGGCACCCAGCCGCCCTCGAGCAGCTTCATCATGTTGGCGCTGAGGAAGACGAAGTCGATGGTGATCAGCGGCACCATCAGCAGCGCGACGAGGAGAGCGTTCCACTTCCACAGCCGGCGGATGACGACGGTCGTCAGGATGGCCGTGATGAACATGGTCGCGGTGACCGCCAGGCCATAGGCGTGGGCGAGGTTCGAGGAGCTCTTGAACAGCAGCACGAGGGTCAGCACGCCGGCCAGCAGCGCCCAGTTCACGGCCGGCATGTAGATCTGGCCGGAATGTTCCTCGGAGGTATGGCGGATGGCCATGCGCGGCAGGAGGCCAAGCTGGATGGCCTGACGCGTCAGCGAGAAGGCGCCGGTGATGACGGCCTGGCTGGCGATGATCGTGGCGAGTGTCGCCAGAACCACCATGGGCAGCAGGGCCCAGGACGGGGCCAAGAGGTAGAAGGGATTGGTCATGGTCGACGGGTCGGCCAGGACCATGGCGCCCTGTCCCAGATAGTTCAGGGTCAGGGCGGGGAAGATCAGCACGAACCAGGCCCACTGGATCGACTTGCGGCCGAAATGGCCGAGGTCGGCATAGAGCGCTTCGCCGCCGGTGACGGCGAGGAACACCGCGCCGAGGGCGAGCAGGCCGATCGTGCCGTTATTGGCGAGAAACACCACGCCGTAATAGGGGTTGAAGGCCAGGAAGACGCCGAAATCATCGGCAATGTGGATAAGGCCGATCAGCGCCATGGCGATGAACCAGACGATGCAGATCGGGCCGAAGAAGCGGGCGACGCTGGCCGTGCCGCGGCTCTGGACGGCGAAGAGGGCGATGATGATCACCACCGTCAGCGGCAGGATGTAGGGCTCGAAGACGGGGGTGACGAGCTTGAGTCCCTCGAGGGCCGACAGCACCGAGATCGCAGGGGTGATCGCGGCGTCGCCGTAGAAGAGCGCGCCGCCGGCCATGCCGAGCAGGGCGATGGCGAGGTTCGGCTTGCCGATGACGCGCTGGGCGAGGGCCACCAGGGTGAGGATACCGCCCTCGCCCTTGTCGTCGGCGCGCAGCAGCAGCAGCACGTACTTGATGGTGATGATGAGGATCAGCGACCAGAGAATCAGCGACAGCACGCCGAGCACGATCTCGCGGCTCGGGGCTCCGCCCGCAGGGCCGACGGCAGCCGTGACGGCCTCGCGGAAGGCGTAGAGCGGGCTGGTGCCGATGTCCCCGTAGACAACGCCTATCGAGCCGATCAGCAGGCCCCAGAAGCTGGCCTGGGTATGGGCGGGGCCACCATTATGGCCGTTGGCATCGACGGCATGCGTCGCCTCGCCGGAGGCCGGCGCTTTCGCGACTGCTTCACCGCCCTGTTCGACCGGTGCCGAACCGGTCGTCCTGTCGTGTGCCATTGGAGTGGAACCTTGTGGGACCGGTCGTGTCACCGGCCTTGCGTCGAGGGTGGAACCGAACCACGGGTTCGGCAAGTCTCGGCCCCGCGGCGAACGGGACTTGTCTCCGGCTTTCGCATCAGCGGCGGATTGTGGCGGTGCCCCCTGGCCATGCCACGCCCCGGCGGTCAGGGCGCAGGCTTCTACCGCAGCGGCGGGTCCCAATCAATGGGCGGCATCGCCGCGGCATGGCGGCGTCAGGGCAGCGCTGCACTGCGGCTCTGGCTGATGTCGATGACCCGGACCGGTGAGGCGCTGGCCGCCGTCACCGGGATGGAGATGGGGGAGGGCGGCGACACCGTGCCGGCATCGGCGGACCGGGCGGGCAGGCGGCCTGAACCGCTGGCGGCAAGGCCCGCCTCGATCTCGTCGACACGGCGGCGCAGGTCGGCGGGTAGGCGGCCATAGGCGCGGGCCGCCACGAAGTCCTGGGCGCGGTAGGGGAAGCGGGAGCCGCCGCGGAAGACGCGCGCCCCGTCATCGGTCACGACCACGTCGCCGGGGCGCAGCGTCGGGTCATGGGTGACGGGCAGGCGGGCAAGGCCGCTGGTCGCCATGCTCTGGCAGGAACAGGTCCGGTCGATGCTCTGGCGGAAGCGGAAGGCCGTGCGGAGCGCCGTGTAGGGCTGGCCGCGGGCGTTCGTGGCGTCCTCGATGGTGCCCTGGCGGGCGACCGAGTACAGCACCGTCTCGGCGCCCGGGCACATCGCATTGCAGCTGGCCTGCTGGGCGTCGCGGGCGGAGCCTGCGGTTGCCGGCCCCATGGGGAAGAAGAAGCCGTCGCAGGTGCGCACGCAGTAGGCGCGCGGACCGCCGACATTCTCGCCGCTGTCGCTGCGGGCCTGTTCGGCATTGTCGCGCGGCCGCTGGTCCCGCTCGTCGCGCGGGCGGACGGTGATCTCCGGCGCTTCGCGGCGGCGGCCGCCGCCGAACAGGCCGAAGAGGTTGAAGCCGCCGCCGGAGGGCGCGGCAGCGACGGGGCGCCGGCCATTCTCGCCACGGGCGATGCGGTAGAACTCGTCGCTGTCCTGGGCGGCAGCGGTGCCGGCGCCGGCGAGGAGCCCGCCGAGGGCCAGGATCAGGAGGGCCTGGGCGGCCCGTGCGGAAACGGAGGCGATCATCGGCCGATCCTCCCTTGGATCGCCGATGGACCTACCGCAACACCATTGCACGCCGATGTCGCCGGGCGACCCGCGCGCCGAAACATCCGGCATGGTGAACGACATGATCTGCGGTCAAAGGGGCGGGCCCCGCGTTGCGGGCCGCCCATGCGCTGCGATGAGGGAGCCGGGACCGGCTCCAGGCATGTCCGGGTCAGAACGCTCCCAGGACGATGGCGCCGACGAAGGCGAATGCGGCGCACGCGGCAACGATGTTGACGTGACGCACGTAACCCACGGCTGACCTCCCTTTCAGGAACCGGGATCGAAAGCGTAGGACCGGACCCCGGCGCCAGCCAAGCGGAATCGTCGTTTCCACAGGCCCCGATGACCGAATGCCGCGCCACGCCGCCGCTCCCATCTGACAGGATTGATGAATCTGCGCTGGTCAACGCCAGGCGACGGGTGAGGGTTCCTGACCTTTTGCCGGCGGCCCCGGGGGCACGCGCGCCTTGACGCCGGGACGCGAAGATGTCACGGATCTTCACATCATGGCATCCGAACCCGACAAGACCCTCGCCGAGCGGCGTGGCTACCATCACGGCAACCTGCGCGAGGTGCTGCTCGAGGCGGCGCGGCGGCTCATTGCCGAGCGGGGGCCTGCGGGCTTCACCCTGTCGGACGCCGCCAAGCTTGCCGGCGTTTCACCAGCCGCGCCCTACCGCCATTTCAAGGACCGCCAGGCCTTGCTGCGCGAGGTGGCGATGCAGGGCTTCGCCGAACTCGGCCGGCGGCTCGGTGCGGCCTCGGCGGCCGGCGGCAAGGATGGCTTTCTGGCGATGGGGCGGGCCTATCTCGCCTTCGCCCGCGAGGAGCCGGCCTATTACGCCGCCATGTTCAACACCGGCCATCCCGGCACGACGCCGAGCGGTGACGATCCGGGTTTCGCGGCGCTGGAACGGGCGGTCGGCCAGTATCTGGGCATCACGGATCGGGCGAAGGTCAGGTCGGCGGCGCTGCTGGTCTTCGCCCTGACCCATGGGCTCGCCTCGCTGGCGACGCCGGATTCGATCGCCACGCCCGGCGGGCTCACCGATCCCGAGGACCTGCTCGACCGGGGTGTCGAGGCGCTCCTGCGGGGACTTTCGATGCCTTCGGGCCGCTAAGGCGACAGCCGCTCGCTGGACTGTTCCCGGATCACGGCCGGCCTCACCCGGTCGTATCGCCGACCCAGGCGCGAGGCCGATGTCCTCGCGCTTCCCGCGCCCTCCGACCTGTGAAGTAAATGCTATTGACATGGCATCCCGGAATGATAATATGCATTACATTCACACAAGGAGCCCACCATGACCTGCCTTTCCTCCGCACCCCATACTGCCGATCGCCTGCCGCCCTTCACGGGGGGCTGGCGCGGGGCCGCCGACCGCCGCTGGCACCCCGTCGAGCTCACCGCGATGATCGTCGGCTTCGTCATCTTCTGGCCGATCGGCCTCGCCGTCCTCGCCTGGAAGAAGTGGATGGGCCCGCTGCCGCGCGAGGGGCGGCTGCCCTTCGGCCGTCACCGCGACCGTTTCGCGCCGGGCGCCAGCGGCAACACCGCCTTCGACGACTACAAGGAGGCCGAGCTCGCCCGGCTCGAGCGCGAGCGGCTGCGGCTGTTCGAGGAGCAGGTGGCTTTCGAGGCCCATCTCGACCGGCTGAAGCGGGCCCGCGACCGCGCCGAGTTCGACCAGTTCATGGCCGAGCGCCAGTCCGCGACCACGCCGGCCCAGCCGGCTGGCTGAGGCCTCGGCCTCAGGCTGCAAGCCGCAGGAGGCCGATGATCGCGCTGACGGCACCGCTGGCGACGGCGGTGCCGAATTTCATGGCGGTGAGCCAGGGCAGCACCGGCGCCATGTCGGCAAGGCCGGCATAGGCGATGGCCAGCGCCAGATTTTCGAGAAGGTCGGCTCCCGCATAGACCAGCGGAATGCCGACGAGCAGCGTCGCCGTGCGCTCGCCGAGCGGGATGTCGCGGCGGGCGAGGCCCGCGGCGATGAGCAGCGCGGCCGTCACGGCGGCGATGAGCGGCAGGTCGGCTAGCACGCCGAACAGGGCCCGGTCGCGCAGGCCCCAGATGGCATCGAGGTAGAGGCGGAAGTCGGCGGCGCCGTAGCCGCCATGGCGGGTATCGGGTCGCAGGGGCCGGAGACAGTCGAGGCCGGCGCAGGTTCCCTCCCGGATAACCGCCTCGATCGGCGCGTGAACCAGCGTCACGAGCCCATAGGCGAGGAGGACCCCCAGCAGCGACAGGGCGAGCCGGGCCGGCGTTGCCGCCGCCGCGAACCGATCCGCCGCCGCCAGCGGTCCTGTCACAGGCCGCGCGCCTCGAGGAAGCCGACGATCCGCCCGGTCACGCGCCGGGCGATGGGGATGGCGATGAAGGCGGCGACCGCCGCCGCGGGCCAGGCGATGACGAAGGCCGTCAGCCATTTGCGGATGTAGTCCGGCGGGAAGCCGAGGTTCAGCCAGGTGATGAGCGCGGTCATCAGGAAGGCCATGACGGCGGCCATGAGGATCGGCTGGATGATGGCGGCTTTGGAGGGCATCACAGGCTCCGCGGGACGGCTCGATGAGGTCCCATCCCCCGGCAGGGTGCAAGAGGCAAGCGGGCTGCCGGCATGGCAGGGCGGCGCTGCGTCAGTCCTGCTCGTTGAGGCGGCGCAGCAGCTTGCGGTTCTGCAGTTCGAGCAGGCGCAGCTTCTCGGTGAGGCTGTCGGCCGCCGTTGCGGTGACGGCGACGAAGGCGACGCCGATCTCCGGCAGGCGACGCCAGATCACCTGGCAGGGGAAGGTCTCGCCCTTCTGCGGGATCTTCAGGTCGAAATGGTCGGGAATGTCTCCGACGCCGCCGCAGTCCAGCCGGGCGCCCTGCAGAGTGAAGTTGCGCACCGTGCATTCGGTCGAGCGCAAGCCGCCGGGGAACAGGATCGTTCCCTTCCAGAAGGTGCGCGACCGCTGGGCGGCGCGTCGTTCCGGGGTGGCGGCGGTATTCACGGAGGCTCCGCGGATGGAGGTTGAGCCGCGAAAGCTTAGCTGGTCGGCCTTAACCGTTGGTTGCGACTGCGGCGGCGGCGAACATGCCGCTATAGGTCTTGGCCCTTGGGGGAGCGTAGCCGCAGGCCTTGGACGTTTTCAGGCCGAGGGCGTGGAGGCTCTCGGCGAGCTTCACCGCCGCGGCGACGCCATCGATCACGGGAATGCCGTGTTCGGCGGAAAGCCGTGCAGCCAGGTCCGCCATGCCGGCGCAGCCCAGCACGATGGCCTCGGCGCGATCCTCCGCCCTGGCGCGGGCGATCTCGGCGGAGATGAGGCCGTAGGCGCCGGACGCCGGGTCCTCGAGTTCGAGCACCGGCACCTCGCAGGAGCGGACGCGGCCGCAGCGATGGGAGAAGCCGTACTTGTGGACATTGTGCTCCAGCGCCGGCACCGAGACGGCGAGTGTGGTCACCACCGAGAAGCGGCCGGCGACGAGGGTGGCGAGGTGCATCGCCGCCTCGCCAATGCCGATGACCGGCGCGGCCATGAGTGAGCGGGCGGCCTCCAGCCCCGTATCGTCGAAACAGGCGATGACGAAGGCATCGGCGCCCGGCCGCGCCCGCATTTCCGCGAGCATGCCAGGAATGGCGTGGACCTCGTCGTAATAGCCCTCGATGGAAGCGGGCCCGTGCGCGGGATTGACGGCCTCGATCACGGTTCCGGGCGCCGCGACGGCGCGGGCCGCCTCGCCAATGGCGCGGGTCATGGAGGCGGTGGTGTTGGGATTGACGATGGTCAGGTGCATGGGGCTCGTGGCTCGGCAGGTGATCACACATGCTGCCACGCCGCAGCCGACGCAATGAAGCGGAAACGCACCGCATCCAGAACCGGATCATCGCAACCCATCCGGGAGTTCGCGGGCGTGCGCATTCCAATCCTAGTCGCCCTCTGTTGTCTGCCCATGGCCGCCCTGGCGCAACCGGCTGACGGCGACTGCCGCTACGAGGCCTTCACCGCGGAGGCGATGCTCGAGGCGGCGCTGGTGCGCAATGACGGGGCGCGACTCAATTTCGTGAAGAACGCCACCGACCAGCCGGGCTGTCCGGCCTTGGGGGAGGCCTGCCGCGAGCGCGCCTATCTGGTGCCGGGCAATGGCGTCATCGCCGGCCGCCGCCACGAGGGCTTCCGCTGCGCCGTCTATCCGGCCTCGAACGGCCAGGTGCGCACCGGCTGGCTGCCCGAAACAGGCCTCATCACCCTGCCGCCGGCCAATGATCCGGACTTCGTGGGCAAGTGGCGGTCGGGGCCGGAACAGTCCATCGCCATCCGACGCGACGGCGCCAACTGGCAGCTTGAGGGGCAGGCCACCTATGGGGCGCAGGATCCCGAGCGGCTGCGGCGCGGGGCGGTGAACATCGGCGACTTCTCCGCGACCGTGCCGCGCACGGGCAGCGACGGCCCGACCAGGCTCGCCTTCACCGAAGGTCCGGACGGCACGCTGCCCTATGACAAGGGCGAGGAGACCGCCTGCAAGATGCGGATGCAGCTGGTCGGGCCCTGGCTCATCGTCGGCGACAACCTGCGCTGCGGCGGCGCCAACGTCACCTTCAACGGCATCTACCGGCGCACGCCCTAGGCTGGCCGGCGGCCGGCGGGCTGAACGTCGCTGCGACGATCTGCGTCCTGCCCATTCAAGGTCCGGGTGCCAGTATGGCCGTCCTGCCGCATGCGGGAGGATGGAATTGCGCCGGATTCAGTATCGAGGCGGCTGCCTGTGCGGGAATGTCCGCTTCGAAGCGACAGGTCCCGCGGACTATCCCCACACCTGTTCGTGCCGGATGTGCCAGAGGCACAGCGGTGCGCTCACAGCTTGCTGGGTCGAATTCCCCCGCGATGCGGTCAAGTGGACGGGGCCGGAAGGCGCTCCCTCAACCTACCGGTCGTCCGACGGGTCCAGCCGCGCCTTCTGCAGTACGTGCGGCAGCAGCCTCGGCGCCATCGACGACAAGCCGGTGGTGGCGCTGCTCACGGGGGTCTTTGATTCACCCGGACGGCAGGGGCTGCGGCCCAGAAGCCATTCCTACCGCGGCGCTCGGCCTCGCTGGTGGCGGATCGCGGTGACGGACGAGGAGACCGATCCGACACCCTGATCTGTCAGGCCGGAACCGGCGCCGGCGCCGTGGCCTCGGTGCGGAAGCAGCGCGCCATGTGGCCGGAGCCGACATCGACCGGTGCGGGCGTCGCCTCGCTGCAGGCCGGCAGCGCCAGCTTGCAGCGCGGCGCGAAGGAACAGCCGGGCGGCAGGTTGGCGAGGTCGGGCGGCGAGCCGGGAATGGCGTCGAGCCGCTGGCCCTTGGTCATGGCGCCATGGGCGCGGCTCTTCAGGAGCCCGATCGTGTAGGGGTGGCGCGGCGCGTTGAGGATGTCGCGGATCGGCCCCGTCTCGACGATGCGGCCGCCATACATGACCGCGACCCGGTCGGCGACCTCGACGGCGACGCCGATGTCGTGGGTGACGAACATCACGGCGATGCCGAATTCGCGCTGCAGTTCGCGCACGAGCAGCAGGATCTGGATCTGCACGGTGGCGTCGAGCGCGGTGGTCGGCTCGTCGGCGAGCAGGACCTTCGGATTGCAGGCGAGCGCCAGGGCGATCATGGCGCGCTGGCGCATGCCGCCGGACATTTCGTGCGGATAGTTGTCGAGGCGCCGCTCCGGCGAGGGAATGCGGACGCGCTCGAACAGGTCGAGGGCGCGCTTGCGGGCATCGTCCCACGAGCCGCCGTCATGCTTGACGATGGTCTCGGCGATCTGGTGGCCGAGCGTATAGACCGGATCGAGGGCGAGGGCCGGTTCCTGGAAGATCATCGAGACGTCGCGGCCGCGGAAGGCCTGCAGGTCCTTGGATCCGAGGGCGAGGACGTCCTTGCCGCCGACGGTGATGGAGCCTTCGACCTTGGTGCGCTTCTCGGGGTTCAGCCGCAGCATGGCGCGCAGCGTCACTGACTTGCCGGAGCCGGATTCGCCGAGGATGGCGAGGGTCTCACCGCGGTCGAGGGTTAGATCGACGCCGTTGATGGCGCGGATTGGCTTCGGACCGCCGGTGAAGGTGACGTGAAGGTCGCGGATATCGACGAGGGGAGGGATGGCCATTCGTGTCTCCTCACGCCGCCACGGCGGGAGCGGCGCTGTGGCCGGAGCCGGGCTCGGAGCGCAGGCAGGCGACGTCGTGCAGCTCGGCGGCGCGGGTGAGGACCGGCTCGCGCTTGGAGCAGACGGCCTCGGCCAGCGAACAGCGGGTGTGGAAGCGGCAGCCCGGCGGCGGATCGATCGGGTTCGGAGGATCGCCGAAGAGCGGCGCCTCGTTGGTGCGGTTGTCCGGGTCCATGGTCGGCATGGAGCGGGTGAGCGCCGCCGAATAGGGATGGAAGGGATCGTCGAAGATCGCCTCCGACGGGCCGATCTCCGCGACCTTGCCCAGATACATCACCATGACCCGGTCCGACATGTAGCGGACGACGTGGAGGTCGTGGGAGATGAAGACATAGGTCAGCTTGAACTCGTCCTTGAGGTCGAGGAGCAGGTTCAGCACCTGCGCCTCCACCGACTTGTCGAGGGCGGAGACCGCCTCGTCGAGGATGACGATCTTCGGCCGCAGCGCGAGCGCCCGGGCGATGTTGATGCGCTGGCGCTGGCCGCCGGAGAGCTCGTGCGGATAGCGGCCGGCAAAGCGCGACGGCTCGAGGCCGACCTTGGCGAGGAGGTCGCGGGCGCGCTCGATGGCCTCGCGCTGCGGCACGCCATGGACCTGCGGGCCGAAGGCGATGGAGCTCTCGATGGTCAGGCGCGGGTTCAGCGAGGCGTAGCTGTCCTGGAAGACCATCTGCACCTGGCGGCGATACTCGGTCAGCGACAGATCGGGGCTGCCGACCTTGGCGCCGTCGAAGAGGATCTCGCCGGCGGTCGGGTCCATCAGGTGCATGAGCAGGCGGGCGGTCGTCGACTTGCCGCAGCCGGATTCGCCGACGATGCCGAGCGTCTCGCCATCCATCACGTCGAAGGCGATGTCGTCGACGGCGCGGACGACCTTCTTCGGACCGAAGAGCCCGCCGGCGATGGGGAAATGCTTGACCAGGCCGCGGACGGTGAGGAGGGGCTTCGTCATACCTTGACATCCATGGCGTTGCGCAGGCCGTCGGCCAGGACGTTGAAGGAGATGGAGGTGATGAAGATCATCATGCCGGGCAGGGCCGCGACCAGCGGCTGGTTGTAGATGGCGGTGCGCAGCGTGTTGAGCATCAGGCCCCATTCAGGCTCGGGCGGGCGGACGCCGAGGCCGAGGAAGGAGAGGCCCGAGGCGAGGATCATCGACACCGAGATGAGGCCCGTCGCATAGACGAAGATTGGGCCGAGCACGTTGCCGAGCACATGGACGCGGATGATGGTCAGCGCGTTGGCGCCGGAGGCGCGCGCCGCCTCGACATAGTCGCGGTTGCGCACCTGCGTCGTCACCGCCTCCGCCACGCGGGCGATGGGCGGGATGAAGACCACCGTGAGCGAGACTAGCGCGTTCTGGATGCCGGCGCCGAGTGCGCCCGAGAGCGCCACGGCGAGCAGCACCGAGGGGAAGGCGTAGAACACGTCGATGGTGCGCATGATCGCCGTGTTGGTCTTGCCGCCGACATAGCCGGCGATGATGCCGATGAGGCTGCCGATGCCGAAGGCCATGATGACCGGCGTGACGCCCATCATCAGGGAGTAGCGGGCGCCGTAGATGAGGCGCGAGAGCATGTCGCGGCCAAGCTCGTCGGTACCGAGCGGGAAGCCCGCCGTGCCGACCGGACGCAGGCGGCGGATGGTGCGGCCGGCATAGGGATCCATCGGCGCCAGCAGCGGCGCGAAGATGGCGATGAGGACAAGGATCAGCACGACGATGCCGGCGGCGATCGCCAGCTTGTCCTTGCCGAAGCGGCGGATGACGCCGGCCCAGTAGCCGGGGCTCTTCTCGATGGGTGCCGCCGTCTTGGCGGGGTCCTGGGGCAGGAAGGAGGAGAGGGAGGCCATGGTCTCAGCTCCTCTGGATGCGGGGATCGATCGCCGTTTGCACGACGTCGACGATGAGGTTGAGGAGCACGAAGAACAGGGCGAGGACGAGGATCGTCCCCTGCAGCAGCGGCAGGTCGCGCTGGAAGATGGCGGCGTTCAGCAGGAAGCCGGTGCCGGGCCAGGAGAAGACCGTCTCGATGAGGATCGAGCCGCCGAGGAGATAGCCGAGCTGCAGGCCCATGACGGCGAGGGCCGTGGGCGCGGCGTTCTTCACCACATGGCCGAAGATGCCGAGCTCGGAGAGGCCCTTGGCGCGCAGCGCCGGCACGAAATCCTGGCTGAGGATGTCGGCGACGAGGGCGCGAATGGTGCGCGCGACGATGCCCATGGGAATGACGCTCATGGTCACGGCGGGCAGGATCAGGTGGCGGAAATGCGCCCAGTCGGGCCGCCATTCCGCCGAGCCGCCGGGGCCGGCGCCGGTGGGCGGCAGCCAGTTGAGCTGCGCCGAGAAGATGATGACCAGCACCATGCCCAGCCAGTAATGGGGCACGGAGACGCCGATGACCGAGAGGATCGAGGCGATCTTGTCGATGGCGCTGTTGCGGAAATAGCCGGCGACGAAGCCGAAGAGCAGGCCGAAGAAGAAGCCGATGAAGGTGGCGACCACCGCGAGGAGGAGCGTGTTGCGCACCGCGCGCATCACCTCGGTCGCGACCGCGCGGCCTGTGGCGATGGAGGTGCCGAGGTCACCCTGGATGGCGCGCCAGCACCACAGGAAGAACTGCTCGTAATAGGGCCGGTCGAAGCCGTAGGCCTTCATCATCTGCTGCTTGAGCTGCTCGGAGGCATCCGGCGGCAGCACGGAGACGAGCGGATCGCCCGGTGCGATATGCACCAGGGCGAAGCAGACGATCGACACGCCGATGACGATCGGGATCGTGTAGACGAGCCTCTTGGCCAGATAGATCAGCATGCATCACGCCTTGCGGTCGGCATCATCCGAGGGTCACCGGAACGATGTCCTGGTACCAGTTCTGCGCCTGCACGAAGCCCTTCACCCGGGGGGAAAGGGCGCGCGGCGCCACGTCGTGGGCGACGAAGAGGAAAAGGGCCTCGTCGACGATCTTCTCATGCGCCCGCTGGATGGCAGCGAGCTGGGCGGCCGGATCGAAGGCCGCGCGGATGGCGGCGAAGCGCGCATCCATGTCGGCATCGACATAGAAGCCCCAGTTGGTCCCGGCGGGCGGCACGAGGGCGCTGTCGAGATGGCGGATCAGCGCCGTGAACGGGTCCTGGCTGAAATAGGAGGAGTTGGTGGAATGGGCGCCGCGCGAGGAGGCGTGCTTCGCGCCCGCCCGCCAGGAGCTCACCAGCGCGTTCCAGTCCATCACCTCGAACTCGACCTTGATGCCGATCTCCTGGAGGTTCTGCTGGATCAGCTCGTTCATCGCCAGCGGCTGCATCTGGCCGGAGCCCGAGGGCGAGATGATCGCCTTCACGCTCAGCGGCCTCGCCGGGCTGTAGCCTGCTTCCGCCATCAGCTTGAGCGCGGCCGGAATGTCGGTCTTCGCCTCGAAGGAGGGCTTGCCGAACCAGGGGCTCGACGGCGGCACGAGGCCGCGGGCGGGCAGCATCATGCCGCCAAGCAGCTCGACCATGCCGGCGCGGTCGACGGCGAGGTTTGCCGCCTTGCGCACCCGGACGTCGTTCCAGGGCGAGCCCTCGACCCGCGAGAAGTGCCATGTCCAGTTGTGCGGATAGACATTGGAGGTGATCTGCATGCCCCGCGCCTTCAGCTGCTGCAGCGCGTCGGGGGCTGGGGCCTCGATCCAGTCGACCTGGCCGGCGAGGAGGGCGGCGGTGCGGGCATTCGGCTCGGGCATGGGCAGGAGCACGACGCGGTCGAGCTTCGGCCGGCGCGCCGGGTTCCAGTAGGTCGTATTGGGGGTCAGTTCGAGGCGCTCGCGCGGGGTGTAGCGGTCGACCTTCCAGGGACCGGTGCCCGACGGGCTGTTCAGGAAGTTGTCCCAGTTGCGGCCGACCTTCTCCCACTGCGCCGGGGAGGACATCAGGATCCAGGAGATCTCATAGGGGAAGAGCGCGTTCGGCGTGGTCGAGACGAACTCGACCGTCATCGGATCGAGGGCGCGGTAGGTCTTCACCGAGGGGATGCGGGTGCGCCCCTGGCCGGCCTGCCGCGGGTCATGCTGGGGAGAATCGGCTTTCAGGATCTTGTCGAAGTTCCAGACGACCGCCGCGGCGTCGAAGGCCGAGCCGTCGTGGAAGGTGACGCCGGGGCGCAGCGTGAAGATCCAGCGTGTCGCGTCGGCCGGGTCGACCCGCCACGCCGTGGCGAGGCCGGGGACGAGGCCGCCCGGCGCGTCGGCCTTGGCGAGATCCCAGAGGATGAGGCTGTCGAAGACGTTGTAGCCGACGAAGCGCATGCCCTCGGCGCCCTGGTCCGTCTGGCCGTTGGGCAGCGGAATGTCCGAGGCCGTCATGGCGATGCGCAGCGTGCCGGCGCCCTGGGCCTGGACCTGCGTCAGGTCGAGGGTCGAGGCCGCAGCGGCGCCGAGCATGCCGGACATCACCGTCCGGCGGTCGAGCAGAACCATGTCGGCCTCGCTGTTCGGGGGAATGGAACCGGGCGGCGGTGAGCCGCCGCCCGGTCGGTGATGTCGCCGGGGCTCAGGAGCCCGGACGGATGTCCATCGTGGTGATGTCGATGAACCAGGAGCGCGGCTGGATCACGCCGGTGACGCGGGCCGACATGGCGCGCGGGCCGACGTCATGGGCGACCCAGAGGAACGGCGCCTCCTCGACGATCCGCTTGTGGAGCGCGGCGAGCGCCCGGTCGCGGCCGGCATCGTCGAAGGTCGAACGGGCCGTCGCGGCGAGCTGGTCGAACTCGTCGACGTTGAAGAAGCCCCAGTTGTTGGAGGCCGGCGGGTTCGCCTGACGCGTCACGAAACGCATCATGCCAAAGAACGGGTCCATGGCAGAGAAGGTGACGTTCGTGGCATTGGCGCCGCGCGAGCCGGGCGACCCTGCACCCTCGCGCCAGTTGTTGAACACCGCGTTCCACTCGGCGACTTCGAGTTCGACGTTGAAGAAGCACTCCTTCAGCGCCTGCTGCAGCCACTCGTTCATCACGATCGGCTGCATCTGGCCGGAGCCGGAGGCGGAGGTCAGCACCTTCACGTTGACCGGGCGCTGGGCGGAGTAGCCAGCTTCGGTCATCAGGCGGCGGGCGGTGGCGAGGTCATACTTGATCTCGAAGGTCGGGTTGCCCCACCACGGATGGCCCGGCGGGTAGGTGCCGCGCGGCACCTCCATCAGACCGCTGAGCAGGCTCTTCAGCTCATCGCGGTTGATGCAGAGGTTGGCCGCATGGCGAACCCGGCGATCCACAAAGGGCGAGCCCTCGCGGAACGAGAACTGCCAGGGCCAAACGTGCGGCTGGGCATTCGTATACATCTTGAAGCCGCGTGCAGTGATCTGCGCCACGGCGTCAGGCGCCGGGGCCTCGATCCAGTCGACCTGACCGGAGAGCAGCGCCGCGGTGCGGGCATTCGCTTCCGGCAGCGGCAGCAGAACCACGCGGTCCACCTTCGGGCGGCGTGCGGTGTCCCAGTACTCCTTGTTGGCGACCATCTCGAAGCGCTCGCGCGGCACGAGGCGCACGCCGCGGAACGGGCCGGTGCCCGAGGGATTGCCGGCAAAGGCCGTCCAGGCCGCGGCGGCGCGGGCCTTGGGATCGGTCACCGAGGCGGGAACCTCACCGAGCAGCTTCTGCCAGTGCGTCGGCGAGGCCATGAACAGGTTGGTGAGGTTGATGGGGAGGAACGAGTCCGGGTTGCGGGTGGTCAGCTCGACGGTCAGGTCGTCGATGGCGCGGGCCGAGAGGAGGTTCGGCATGCGCGAGACGGTGACGCCGACCTGGCTCTGGTCGAAATGCGCGGCGTTCTGGTCGAGGACCTTCTGGACGTTCCAGACCACGGCCGCGGCGTTGAAGGGCGAACCGTCATGGAACTTCACGCCCGGGCGGAGCTTGAAGACCCACTTGTTCTTGTCGGTCGCGTCGACCTCCCAGGAGAGGGCGAGGCCGGGGATGATGACCGACGGCCCGTCGGTCTTCGACAGGTCCCAGTTGACCAGCGCGTCATACATGGGAATGCCGGTGAAGCGGTTGCCCTCGAAGCCCTGGTCGGGCTGGCCGTGGGTGCGCGGAATGTCGGCGGCGGTCATGCCGATCCGCAGGACCTTCTCCTGGGCCATGAGCGACGTGGTCGTCATGAGCGCGCCGGCAATGGCGAGCGCACCGGCCAACAGGACGGGGCGGAACATGGTTCGCATACGAAGTCTCCCTGATGCTTCCTCGGCAGATGCTGGCAAGGCACATGCCAGCCGATCCACATGGCCGGTTGCTCCGGCCTTCATGCTCCTGCCGCAGCGTCGCACTGGCTTTGTTGCCGGAGCGTCGGGCAGAATGCACAATCCTTGAGCAGAAGCGTCAGGGGTTCAAGGTCCTGTCGACAGGCTCCGGTGGAGAACCGCGTTCTCCCCAGGGCGCCCATGGGCAAACTGGCGCGAAACGCGTCAGGCGGGCAGGGGCAGCGGCCCGCCGACGGCCTTTTCGGCCGCGCGGGCAATGCGCAGGGCGCGTGCGTCACAAAAGCGTGGGGTGACCACCTGATAGCTGATGGGCAGGCCCGCGGCCGTCTTTCCGACCGGCACCGAGACGCCGCACCATTCGAGATAGTTCACGAAGCGGGTGAGGATGCCGGGAAGGCCGGCCTCGTCGATCGTCGCCAGCGGCTGGGCGACGATCGGCGTCGTCGGCAAGACGAGCGCGTCGATGCCGCCTTCCGCCAGCAGCGCATTGGCGGCCGCCGTCCGCGCGCGGCGCGTCTCGACGCCTGCGAAGTAGCGCACCGCCGGAATGTCGAAGCCGCCGCCGATGCGCTTGGCCGCCCAGGGGCTGAGGCGCAGCGGATTCTCCCGCGCCAGCGCGCCGTGGCGATGGGCGCCCTCGACCATCATCAGCTCGCCGCACTCGGTGGTGTAGGTCGCCAGCGTCTCCGGCAGGCGCACGGAGACGAGCCGCGCGCCGGCCTTCTCCAGCGCCGCATGGGTGGCCGCGACGGCTGCCGCCACCTCCGGGTCGACGGCGATGGCAGCATCGAGCTCGACCACGCCGAGGGTGAGCCCGACAACACCCGCCTCGAGGCCTGCCATGAGGTCGAGGCCGGGCGCGCCCGTGGTCGAGGCATCGGCCGGATCGGAGCCGAGCATGACCTGGCTCATCAGCGCCGCGTCGGCGACGGTGCGGGAGAGCGGGCCGATCGTGTCGAAGTGGAGGGCCAGCGGCACGACGCCGGCGCGGCTGACGAGGCCCATGGAGGTCTTGTGGCCGACCGTGCCGCACCAGGAGGCCGGCAGGCGCACCGAGCCGCCGGTATCCGTGCCGAAGCCGATGGGCACGAGCCCGGCGCCCACCGCAACGCCGGTGCCCGAGGAGGAGCCGCCAGGATTGCGAGGCGTCGCCCGGTCATGCGGGTTCACCGGCGTGCCGGCGATCGGGTTGGTGCCCCAGCCGCCGAAGGCATATTCCACCGTGTGGGTCTTGCCGACGACGATGGCGCCGCTCGCGCGCAGCCGCGTCACGCACCAGGCATCGGCGCTGGCCGGGGGCAGGTGGTCGCGGGTGACCGAGCCGGCCCGGGTCTTCTGGCCGGCGACGTCGATGATGTCCTTCACGCCCACGGGCACACCGTGGAGGGGTCCGCGGGTCTGGCCGCGCGCCTGCACCGCGTCGAGCATGTCGGCCTCGGCGCGGGCCTCGTCCGCCATGACGGCGATGAAGGCATGGAGCCGGTCGTTCTCGGCGGCGATGCGGGCGAGAGTCGTCTCGATCACGGCGCCGGCGCTGGTCCGGCCCTCCCGGATCGCCGCGGCCGTGGCGAGGGCGCCCTGAGCGAGAACGGTGGTGGCGTCTGTCATGGCACGGTCTCCAGGGCGGGAAGGTCGAGGCGGCTTGCGACGAGGTCGGCAATGGCGAGGGAGGCGGTGAGGCCGGGGCTCTCGATCCCCAGGAGGTTCACGAGACCGGCCGTGCCATGCACCTCGGGCCCGTCGATGCGGAAGTCGGGCATGGGCGTTCCCGGCCCGTGGAGCTTCGGGCGGATGCCGGCATAGTCGGGCTGCAGGGCGCCGTCGGGCAGGCCGGGCCAATAGGCGCGGATGGCGGCGTAGAAGCCGTCCGAGCGGCGCGGATCGACGACGAGGTCGCTCTCGCTCTCCACCCATTCGACATCCGGCCCGAAGCGGCAGCGGCCCTGCAGGTCGACGGTCGCATGGACGCCGAGGCCGGCCGTGTCGGGCATGGGATAGACGAGGCGCGAGAAGGGCTGGCGTCCGACGAGCGAGAAGTAGTTGCCCTTGGCGTACCACTGCTTCGGCACATGGGCGGCGGGGAAGCCGTCGAGGGCGCCGAGGAATTTCGGCGCGAAATGGCCGGCGGCGTTGACGACGATGCGGGCATCGATCTCCGCCGGCTCGGCGCCGCCGGTGACGATGCGGATGCCGGTCGGGGTCACGGCGGCCGAGACCACCGGGGCCTCGAAGGCAACCATGCCGCCGGCCTCCTCGAGGTCCCCCTGCAGCGCCAGCATGAAGCCGTGGCTGTCGACGATGCCGGTGGTGGCGGAGAAGAAGGCCTTCACGCAGGCGACTTCCGGCTCCATGGCCCGGACCTCGTCGGGCGTCATCCAGGACAGGCCGGTGACGCCGTTGACATGGGCCTGGTCCCAGATCGCCTGGAGCTTCGGCAACTGGTCGTCGGAGGTCGCGACCATCAGCTTGCCGCAGGCCACCGCCTTGACGCCGCGCGAGGCGCAGTAGCGATAGAGCAGGTCCTTGCCGGCGAGGCAGGCCGTCGCCTTGATCGAGCCGGTCGGATAGTAGAGCCCGGCATGGATGACCTCGCTGTTGCGCGAGGAGGTGCCGGTGCCGATGGCGTCCGCGGCCTCGATGACCAGGGTTTCAAGGCCCGCCAGCGCCAGGCGGCGCGCCGTGGCAAGGCCAACCACGCCGGCTCCGATGACAACGGCGTCGATGGACCAGGTCATGCGGCGGTTCGGGCATCCAGGGGCGGGAACAGGGCGATGCGCCCAGTCATAGGACGGGGCGCAGGCTTCGCCTAGCCGCCGGACGCTGCGGCATGGCGCCCATGCGTCCCCCTCAGCGTATCAGGACGATGACCGATCCGGCGAGGCCCCAGAGCCCGACGCTCGTGACCAGCGCATAGCGCCACATGCCGCTGATCGGCGGCGTGGCCTCAGCAGCCAGCATGGCCCTTGTCGTGGATTGTCGGATGCGCGGCACAAGCATGATGGAATCAGTCCCCCCGGACGAATGGTAATCAGGGACCGGTGCGCCGCGCCATAGGCCTCACCGCCAGCGGCGATGCAGCCAGAGCCATTGCTCCGGATGCTCGCGCACCCAGCCCTCGACAACGTCGGTCATCATCTGCATGGCGCCCTTCACGTCGATGCGACCGTCGGCATCGCGGGGCAGGTCGAGGGCTTCCGTCGCCTCCAGCCGGAAGCGGTTGCCGGGCAGGCGGATGACGCGCACGCCATGGACCGGGCAGTCGAATTCGCGGGCGAGGCGCGCGGCGGTCGGATTGGCCTTGGCCGGGCGGCCGAAGAAGGTGACGTCGACGCCGCGATGCAGGTGCTGGTCGATCAGCATGCCGACATGGTTGTTCGCCTCGAGCTCGCGCGCGAGATGGAGGACGCCGCCGCCTCCGGAGGCGACGAGCTTGCCCATGGTGCGGCCGCGGATGCGCTGGATGGCGCGCGCGACATAGCGGTTGTTGGGCATGCGGTAGAGCGAGGTGGTGTCGAGCCCGTGGGCGGCCGCCGCGACAGCCGGCATCTCCCAGTTGGCGAGATGGGCGGCGAAGAAGATGGCCGGCTTGCCGTCGTCGCGCAGGCGCTCATAGAGCGGCACGTCATCGGTGACGATGCGGCCCTGGTTCGGGCGGGCGGGATCATAGTCCCACAGGTCGTCCATGCAGGCATATTCGAAGGCGGTGCGGCCGAGATTCTCCCAGGCGCCGCGCAGGATGGCGCGGATCTCCTCCTCGGATTTCTCGGGATAGGCGGCCTTGAGATTGGCGTAGCCGGTGCGGTTGGCGCCGATCAGCGGGGCGAGGCGCGGCAGGATCCAGGCGCCGATGTCGCTGGCGCGGTCGGGGCCGAGCGAGCGGATGCCGGCCATCGCGACCAGCACCAGCATGCCGACGATCCAGTCGAACGGCACCATGAGCGCCGGGACATGATGGCGGATCCAGCGGACCAAGGACCCGGCCTCAGATATGGACGAGGATCTTGCCGAAGACCTTGCGGCTCTCCAGCCGCTCCAGGGCCTCGGCGAAGCGGCCCACCGGCAGTTCGGTATCGATGACCGGGGAGACGCCGGCCTCGATGCGCTTCAGGCCGTCGGCAATGGCGCGGATGGGGGCGCCGAAGGAGCCGAAGATCTTGTACTGCTGCTGGAACAGCTGCATCAGGTTCATCGAGATCGTGGCGCCCGAGGTCGCGCCGCAGGTGGCGAGGCGGCCGCCGCGCCGCAGGCAGAACAGCGACTGGTTGAAGGTGTCGGCGCCGGTGTGCTCGAAGACGACGTCGACGCCCTTCTTCTGGGTCAGCTTGCGGACGACGCCCTCGAAGCGCTCGGTGCGGTAGTTGATCGCATGGTCGGCGCCAATCGCCAGCGCCTTGGCCGCCTTCTCGTCGTCGCCCACCGTGGTGATGACGGTGCAGCCGATGGACTTCGCCAGCTTGATGGCGATGGTGCCGATCCCTGAGCCGCCGGCCTGGACCAGCACGGTCTCGCCGGGCTCAAGCTTGCAGTTGTCGATGAGCATGTGCTCGACGGTCGAATAGGTGATGGGGGCGGTGGCGGCATCGCGCAGCGACACGCCGGCCGGCACCTTCAGCACGTGGCGGGCCTCCATGGTGACGTGCTCGCAGGCGAAGCCGTCGATGTGGAAGCCCATGATGCCCTGCACGTCGGTGCACAGGTTGTCCTGGCCGCGCTGGCAGAAGCGGCAGGTGCCGCAGGTCTTGGCGCCGAACATGACGACATGGTCGCCGGGCGCGAAGGCGGTGACGCCCTCGCCGATGCTCTCGATGGTGCCGGAGGCCTCGGCGCCGACGACGAGCGGCATCTTGCGCTTGGCGAAGGCCATGCCGCGGAAGCCCCAGACGTCGATATGGTTCAGCGCCACGGCGGCGACGCGGATGCGCACCTCGCCCGGACCCGGGGCGGGGGCATCCTCGATCTCCTCGATGCGGAGGTCACGATCACCGTGAAGACGCAGGGCGCGCATGGCACGATCCTTCGAAAGAGCGGGGACGGGATAGCCCCGGGGCCGGCCCTGTCAGCGGGCGGCCGGATGGAACCGCAGAGCGCCGCTGCCTAAAGGCCCGGGGCGGGATCGTCAAATCCGGGCGCGGCGCGCAGGCCGTGCGACGGTGGGCCGATCCTCCACAGGGTTGATGAGCCGGGCCTCGTCATCTATAGCAGCAGCGACCATTCGAGGCGCCCGCCGCGGGCGATGGCCTTGTCTTGCGCCACCGGCCGGGAGCCGGCGGCCGCTCAGGAGTTAGCGCTACCATGTCGTCCACCTTCGAAACCGTCTCGAAGATCATCTCGGAAACCTGCGACATCCCGCTGGAGAAGATCACGCCCGAGAGCCATGCGATCGACGATCTCGGCATCGATTCGCTCGACTTCCTCGACATCGCCTTCGCCATCGACAAGGCCTTCGGCATCAAGCTGCCGCTGGAGAAGTGGACGCAGGAGGTCAACGAGGGCAAGGCGAAGACGGAAGACTACTTCGTCCTCGGCGCGCTCTGCGGCAAGATCGACGAGCTGGTCGCCGCCAAGGGCGCCTGATCCGGCGGTTGGACGGTCGCCCCAAGGGCAGCCGCCTTCAGCTCCAGTCTGCATGACCGGCCGGGCCCCCCGGCCGGTTTCGTCTTCAAAAAACACCTCAAAAAGGGCCCCGCGCTCCTTGCGGCGCGGCAGAGAACGCCTCCGATGCGGCTCGAATATTTCCAGATGATCACCCGCGTCGTGGAGTTCGACGCCGACAAGAAGACCCTCGTGGCCGCCGCCGACGTGCCGGCCGAGAGCCCGGTCTTCGAGGGCCATTTCCCCGGCTATCCGCTGCTGCCGGGCGTGCTGATGATCGAGGCCATGGCGCAGACCTCGGGCTGGCTCATCCTCGGCCTCAACGGCCTCACCGCCATGCCCTTCCTCGTCGGCACCAACACCACGAAGATGCGCGACTTCGTGAAGCCCTCGACGCCGCTGATGGTCCATGCCGAGCTCATCGGCGACGGCTCCAGCTATGCGGTCACCAAGGCCTTCATCACCCGCGAGGGCAAGCGCGTCGCCGAGGCCGAGATCAAGTTCGCGGTGAAGACCTTCCCCGATCCGAAATTTGCCGCGATGATCCGGGAGTGGGGGGAACGCCTCCAGTTCCCGTTCGAGAAGCTGGTCGCGGCCTGAAGGGAGTGCATGATGGCGATTGCCAGGGAACGTGAGGCCTGGATCACCGGGATCGGCCTCGTCTCGGCGCTGGGCGAGGGGCTCGACGCCCACTGGACCGCGCTCAATGGCGATCGCGACGCCTGGCTGAAGCTCGATTCGACCACCTATGCGCCCTATCAGGTCCATCCGGCCGTGCCGCTGGACCTCGCCAAGCAGATCCCCGATCGCGGCGACCGCCGCCAGATGGAGGGCTGGCAGCGCCTCGGCACCTATGCCGCGGGCCTCGCCCTCGACGATGCCGGCGTGAAGGGCGAGGGCGACATCCTCAAGCGCATGCACATGATCGTCGCGGCCGGCGGCGGCGAGCGTGACTATGCGGTCGACGGGCAGGTCCTGTCGGGCCTCGCCGGGGCCAACGAGCCCGGCAAGTTCCTCAACGAGCGGCTGATGAACGACCTCAGGCCGACGCTCTTCCTCGCCCAGCTGTCGAACCTGCTCGCCGGCAACATCTCCATCGTCCACGGCGTCGTCGGCTCCTCCCGCACCTTCATGGGCGAGGAGATGGCGGGCGTCGATGCCGTGCGCGTGGCGCTCAACCGCTGCCATGCCGGCCAGGGGGACATCTTCCTCGTCGGCGGCGCCTATTCGGCGGAGCGGCCCGACACGATCCTGCATTTCGAACTCGGCCACATGAACTGGACCAAGCCCTGGGCGCCGGTCTGGGAGCGTCCGAAGGACGGCGGCGGCACGATTCTCGGTTCGGTCGGCGCCTTCCTCGTGATCGAGGCGCGCGAGCACGCCGAGGCGCGGGGCGCCAAGCCCATCGCCCGCCTGTCCAAGGTCTCCTCCGACCGCACCCGCCGCAAGGACGGCGATGCCGAGCACACGATGGCGGTGCAGTGGAACGAGATCTCGCCCGGCCTCATTCCCGGCGCGACGGTGGTCGTCTCCGGCGCCACGGGCGTGTCCGAGGCCGTCGCCATCGAGCGTGACATCCTCGACCAGCGCCGCGTGCCGACGCGCGCCACCGGTTCGGTCATCGGCCACAGCGTCGAGGCGACCTTCCCGGCCAACGTGGCGCTGGCCGCCATGATGGTCCAGCGCGGCGAGGCCGTGCCGCCCGTCGGCGGGTCGAAGGACGAGGCGAAGATGACGCGCAAGGTGAAGCAGGCCGTGGTCACCTCGGTCGGCCACTGGCGCGGCGAGGGCATGGCCCTCGTCGAGGCGATCTGAGGAGGCGGGCATGACCCAGATGAAGGACCGTCACGGCCGTCCCGTCGTCGTCGTCACCGGCATGGGCGTCGTCACCTCGCTCGGCCAGGGCAAGCAGGAGAACTGGGCGAAGCTGACCGCAGGCCAGTCGGGCATCCACACGATCACCCGCTTCCCCGTCGAGGGCCTGCGCACCACCATCGCCGGCACGGTTGATTTCGTGCCCTTCGAGAACGCCCCCGACCTCACCACCAAGATGGCGGCGCTGGCCGGCGACGAGGCGGTGGCGGAAGCGGGCATCGCGCCCGGCACCTTCCCCGGCCCGCTCTTCCTCGGCATGCCGCCGGTGGAGCTGGAATGGCCGCAGCGCCAAGCCATTGCCGCCGCTTCCGGCAAGGCGGCCGACATCACCTATACCGACATCCTCAAGGGCGCGGCGGCGAAGGATTTCTCCGCCATGCAGACGCGCTTCCTGTTCGGCTCGGTCTCCGACCAGCTCGCCGACCGCTTCGGCACCAAGGGCGCGCCGATCTCCATCTCCACCGCCTGCGCCACCGGCGCGACGGCGATCCAGCTGGCCGTCGAGGCCATCCGCCGCGGCGAGACGGAAGCAGCCCTCGTCGTCAGCGCCGACGGCTCGGCCAACCAGGAATCGCTGGTGCGCTTCTCGCTGCTCTCGGCGCTCTCCACCCGCAACGACGATCCGACCGGCGCGGCGCGGCCCTTCTCCAAGGACCGCGACGGCTTCGTCATGGCGGAGGGCGCGGGCGCGCTGGTGCTGGAATCCTACGAGCATGCCAAGGCGCGCGGCGCCAAGATCCTCGGCGTCGTCGAGGGCTGTGGCGAGATGGCCGACAGCTTCCACCGCACCCGCTCAAGCCCGGATGGCGCGCCGATCATCGGCTGCATCAAGAATGCGCTGGAGGATGCCGGCGTGACGCCGGCCGACGTCCAGTACGTCAACGCCCACGGCACCTCGACGCCCGAGAACGACAAGATGGAATATGTCGGCCTCGCCGCCGTCTTCGGCGACCATCTCGCCGGCATCGCCGTCTCGTCCAACAAGTCGATGATCGGCCATACGCTCTCGGCAGCCGGCGCGATCGAGGCGGTGTTCACGCTGATGACCATCAACAGCGGCGTCATCCCGCCGACCATCAACCACGCGGAAGCCGATCCGGCCATCAAGCTCGACCTCGTGCCGAACACGGCGCGTCAGGCCAAGGTGACCCGGGCCATCTCCAACTCCTTCGGCTTCGGCGGGCAGAATGTCTGCCTCGTCCTCGCGGCGGAGCCCGCCTGATGGGACGCGTCCTCGTCACCGGCGGCGCCAAGGGCATGGGCGCCGCGATCGTCCGGGCGGTGGTGGCCTCCGGCCATGACGTGACCTTCACGGTGCGCTCCTCGGGCGATGCGGGGAATGCCCTCGTCGCCGAGCTCAAGGCCGCCCATCCCGACCGCGACATCGCGGTCGCGACCCTCGACCTTGCCGACAAGGCGGCGGTCGACGCCTTCTGCGCCGAGCTCGAAAAGGGCGAGGCGCTCTATGGCCTCGTCCACAATGCCGGCCAGCCCTATGACCAGCTCGCCGCGGTCATGGACCAGGCCAAGGCCGAGGCGGTCATGCAGATCAACTTCTTCGCCTTCACGCGGCTGGTGAATGCCGTGGTGAGGCCGATGATGCGGGCCCGCACCGGCCGCATCGTCGCCATCGGCTCGGTGACGGCGGAGCGCTCCAACCAGGGCAATGCCGCCTATGGCGCCTCCAAGGCGGCGCTGGCCGCCTATTGCCGGACGCTCGCCATCGAGAGCGCCAAGCGCGGCGTGTCGGTCAATGTGGTCGCGCCGGGCTTCGTCGATACCGACATGATGGCGAAATACGCGGACTATCGCGAGACCATGGAGAAGCAGATCCCCGCCGGCCGCTTCGCGCGGCCCGAGGAGATTGGCGGGCTCGTCGCCTACCTCCTGTCGCCGCTCGCCGGCTACATGACGGGCGCGACCATCACCATGGACGGAGGCCTGACCGCCTCGATGGGTCTGCAACGCTGAGAGCGGGGGCGGGGGTGTCATGAGCACGGCCTCGACACCGCCCGCGCCGCGGCGCCACTCGCTCCTGTCGGGGGCCTGGGCCTGGCTCCTCGCCACCATCAACGACATCAACCGGCCGGCTTGGCTCTACATTCCGGTCCTCGGCTTCCTGCCGATGACCTTCGGCAGCACCGCCACCTTCTTCTGGTTCGGCGCCTGCATCTATGTCGGGCTGGTCTTCCTCGCCCGGCGCATCACCTGGGTCTGGCCGCAGACCACCGCCTTCGGCTGCCTCGTGGCGCTCGGCTATTTCGCGGCGACGCTCATCTCGCCGTTGGCCTTCGCCAACCCGCTAGCCGGCTGGATGGATGTCGGCACGGCCCTGCATTTCCTCACCGTGGTGATGCTGGTCGGCACGCTGGTGCAGACGCCGAAGGTCGATGTCTTCGACCTCTTCCTCAACGGTGTGCGCGCCGCCTGCATCGTCGCCCTCGGCCATGCGCTGGTGCAGGTCTTCCTCTTCGGCCATCACCGCGCCACGGCCGGCATGGCCAATGCCATCCCCTTCGGCGACACGGCGATGATGAGCGCCGGCCTTGCCATGGTGGGCTTCCAGCGCCTGTCGCACCCCATGCGGGTCTTCGCGCTCGCGGTTTTCGCCTCGGGCATCGCGGCGACCCTCTTGTCGCAGACCCGCAGCGCGCTGGTGGCGCTGCCGCTGGTGGTCCTCGTCGTCACCATCCATCTCTGGCCCATGATCCGCCGGCGGCTGTGGCAGGCCGGGCCCGTCGCGACGGTTCTCGTCGGCGCCCTCTTCGTCTTCGCCGTGGAGATGAAGGTGCCGCAGCGCATCGACCAGGTGCGTGCCGCCCTCGAGGCCGAGGACATCATCCGCCACCGCGACGCCTCCACCGCCCACCGCGTCATCCTCTGGAGCTACGGCTTCGATGCCTTCCTCGACGACCCGGTCTTCGGCGTCGGCAGCCAGAATGCGGTTGAAGAGGTGCGCCGGCGCGCCGCCGCGGACGGCTACCGCGTGCCGCCCTACCGGCACCTGCACAACGAGTTCATCTCCACCGCGGTGGGCCGGGGCGTCATCGGGCTGATCGCGCTCATCGCGCTGCTCGCCGCGCCGATCCTCATCGCGGTGGATTCGGCGCGGGACGAGCGGCGCTCGGACCGTGTCGCCTTCGCCATCCTGCTATCGGGCTGCTACGCGCTGTTCGGGTTGACCAACCTGCTGTTCAGCCATGACCAGACCAACACGGTTTTCGTGTCCTGCTACCTGATCCTCGTGGCGGCGGCGCATCAGTCCCGGGTCGGCCTCACCCGCTTCGAGCGGCCGTTCCTGGGCATTCCGCCGCGCGCCTGAACCGCGGCGTTGACCATGCCGAGCGAAGGTTGTGGCGCGTCGTTGCGCCAGCGGCTAGGTCAAGGGCGTCCATGCTGAGCGAAGTGTGAAGGATTTGCGACCAATGTCGAAGCAAAGGCTGATCGTTCCGGTGATCCTGTCGGGCGGCGCCGGTACGCGCCTCTGGCCGGCCTCGCGCGAGGCCTATCCGAAGCAGTTCCTGCCGCTGCTGGGGGCGCGCTCGACCTTCGAGGAGACGCTGGCGCGGGTCTCCGACCGCACCATCTTCGCCGATCCGATCATCGTCACCGGCGAGGACTTCCGCTTCCTCGTCGCGGACCAGCTCTCCCGCGCTGGCACGGCCGGCCGCATCGTCCTTGAGCCGATGCGCCGCGATTCCGGTCCGGCCATCGCGGTGGCCGCCGAACTCGCGGCCGCTGCCGATCCGGAGGCGGTGCTGCTGGTGCTCGCCGCCGATCATCTGGTCACCGATTCGGGCGCCTTCGCCGCCACCGCCGCCGCGGGTCTTGCCGCGGCGGAGGCCGGCGCGCTCGTCACCTTCGGCATCACGCCGTCCCATCCCGCCACCGGCTACGGCTATATCCGGCCGGGTGACCTGATGGACGGGCGCGTGCGCATGGTCGCCGCCTTCGTGGAGAAGCCGGACGAGGAGACCGCGACGCGCTTCCTCGCCGAGGGCTACCTCTGGAACTCCGGCAACTTCCTGTTCCGCGCCGACGTCTTCCTCGCCGAACTCGCAAGCTTCGAGCCGGCCATCGCCGCCGCCGCCAAGGCGGTCGGCTCGACCATCGCGGTCGACCAGGTCGGCAATCTCTCCTTCGAGCGCATTGATCGCGACGCCTTCGCCGCCTCGCCCGCCAAGTCGGTGGACTATGCCGTGATGGAGCGGACCGACCGCGCCGCCGTCATCGCCGCCGACTATGCCTGGTCCGATCTCGGCTCCTGGGATGCGCTTTGGGCCTTGGCCGATAAGGATGAGGCCGGCAATGCCGTGCGCGGCGCCGTCTCCCTTGCCGGCACGCGCAATTCCTATGTCGCCAGCGACGACGTCCATACCGCCGTCATCGGCCTCGACGACGTCGCCGTGGTCGCCACAAAGGACGCCGTGCTGGTGGCCAAGCGCTCGGTTGCGGGAGAGCTGAAGACCCTGGTTGCGAATCTGCGCGCCTCCGACGACACCCGGCGCCTCGCCGACGAGCACCGCAAGGTGCTGCGCCCCTGGGGCTCCTACGAGAGCGTCGATCGCGGCGAGCGCTTCCAGGTGAAGCGCATCGTGGTGAAGCCCGGCGCGCGCCTGTCGCTGCAGAAGCATTTCCACCGCGCCGAGCACTGGATCGTCGTGAAGGGCACCGCCACCGTCGAGGTGGATGCCGAGACCAAGATCGTGCGCGAGAACGAGAACGTCTACATCCCGCTCGGCGCCTGGCACCGCCTCTCCAACGAGGGGAAGATCCCGCTGGAGCTGATCGAGGTGCAGTCGGGCAGCTATCTCGGCGAGGACGACATCGTCCGAAGCCAGGACGACTACAAGCGCGTCTGACCGCCGGCCGCTAGGACGAGGCGTGCCTCCCCTTTGCTTGGTTTCCGCTGGCTTTCAGTCAAGAGTCCGCAGCGCGCCAACTTGGGTGATGATGTTCGTCGTGGGTTTCTGCGTTGCCTGGTGTCAACGTCTTGATGACGGGTTGCGCGACGGACAGGGCCGCGAGATTTGGCGCGCAATCGAATGCCCTCCGCATGAGGCCCATTCCGCATGACACCCATCATGTCCGCCACCGGCGATCCGATGTTCTGATCGGGCGCCCCGCCGTGCCCGGCGCGCAAGAGCGACGGCACACGTTGCTCCCTAGATTGATGTGCGACTGAACCGAGCTCCGACCAGGCTGACGAGCTTGCCCTGAGCGCGCGGCGCCTTCTGGTAGTGCAGGCCGCGGATTGTGCCGCGTGCCGCCGAGAGCGAATGGTTGTCCTGGACGAAGGTCACCGGCCCCGCCGCCTCGGCGAAGCGGTCGGCGCGGAAGGTTTCGGAGAAAAATCTGCGCGCATCGCCGATGCGGGTCGGCTCGACCAGCAGCAGGCCGTCGATCTCAAGCGAGGTGATCTTCATGTGCCCGCCTCCTTCCGGTGCCGCATCATCCGCGCTCGTCGACGATGCGCCGCAGGTAGCGCCCATACGGGTTCTTGCCCAGCACCTTGGCCAGCACCGCGAGCCGGGCGGCGTCGATATAGCCCTTCTCGAAGGCGACCTCCTCAGGGCAGCAGATGCGCGTGCCCCGCCGCTTCTCCAGGGTCCGAACGAAGTTGGATGCATCGGTCAGCGAATCCGGCGTGCCGGTATCGAGCCAGGCAAAGCCCCGGCCCCTGCGCTGCACGTGCAGGTCGCCGCGCTCAAGATAGGCGCGGTTCACGTCGGTGATCTCATATTCGTTTCGCGCCGAACGCTTCTCCGTCTTCGCGATGGCGACGATGTCCGCGTCGTAGAAATAGAGCCCCGTCACCGCCCAGCTCGATTTGGGCTTTGCCGGCTTCTCCTCGATAGAGATAGCCTGGCCCTGGCGGTCGAATGCGATGACGCCATACCGTTCGGGGTCATCGACGTGATAGGCGAAGATAGTCGCACCGGTCGGCCGAGCTTCAATCCGCTCCGACTGTAAGCGGGCCGAGTCTAAAGCAAACACGATGCAAATGGCGAACGCCAGTTTTGGCAATCCCAACCTCTAACGTGGTGCCGGGAGTTGACCCACTACGCAACGATCACACTGGTCTACCCTTGGTCTCCATCGTTCCGTTGCCGCACCTATCGGACGGCGGAGCCTCGACACGACCAGAAGCGTTGGCATCTCCGCCTCACCCGCGGCCTGTCCCGAACGTAAAGCCGCTATGCAGCCAGTAACTTGTTAGGACCGGGCTCAGCACGCCGATCACATGGGCCACCGTGTCGGCGTGGAAGGTGTAACCGACAGCGGGGAAGAGCCAGCGCGCCAGGCCGACGCTCACCAGCCAGACCTGCACCAGCGCCACGGCATTGACGATGGCAAAGCGCCAGAGCTCGCTTCCCGCGCCGCGTCCCGAGGCTTCGAAGACGAAGAGCCGCATCAGCACATAGGCGGTGAGCATCCCCGCGAGATAGGCGACCACCACGGCGATCTCATAGGCCATCACCTGCGAGAACAGGATGCGGGCGAGGATGTTGACGCCGGCGGCGATTCCACCCGAGGCGAGAAAGCGCAGGAACGGGGAGCGGGCGAGATCGCCGACGAGGCCCCTCACGCCACCCGCTCCGCCATCATGCGGCCGAAGCGGATGCTCTCGGCGACGCCGCGATCCTCCGGGTAGTAGTAGCAGGTGTCGGCCACCTGCAGGCCGCCGATCGGCGTCTCGATGGGCGGCAGCTTGTCGCGAAAGTTCGGCTCGCAGACCGGCTGGGCATGGGTGAGGCGGCCCACCTTCGCGTCGATGAGATCGTCCCGGCCGATGGCGGGGTTGACCCGGCCGATGGCCGCCATGGCCTCGGTGATGAAGGCCTCGTCGCTCCAGCCCCATTTCGGCTGGGTCACCGGCATGTAGTAGGGGACATAGACGATGGTGTCGCCGGTCGGACGGAGGTTGGAGAACTCGATGATGCCGGGGATGGGGATCTGGTCGTCGACGATGTTGACCCAGAAGTGCTTCGTCACCGGCTGCTTCAGCTTGAGGATGAGGCAAACCACGCCGATGTTGCGGATGGCGTCGTAGCGTGCCTTCCAGTCCTCCGGGATGTCCGGCACGAGGCGGGAGACGAGCGGCGTCGGAACGGTCGAGATGACGGCATCGGCGGGGAACGGCCGGCCGCCGGCAGTGACGCCGGTCACGCGGCCCTCCGCCGTTTCGACGCGGGTCGCAGGGGTCGAGAGGTGGATGCGGCCGCCCTTGGCCCCAATCGCGTCCACCAGGGCCGAGACCAGCGTCGCCGAGCCGCCGTCGACATAGCCAAGCTCTTCCTGGAAGATCGAGCGCCGGGAATTGCCGATGCGCTTGACGCGGGTGGCGATCCACGAGGCAGAGACCTCGTCGGCCAGCTCGTAGAACTTCAGCTCCATGAGACGCTTCCACAGTCGCTCATAGACGGTACGACCCGAACCGCCCTCGATCCACTGCCGGGCGGTGAGGTTCTCGATGCCGTCCATGGTCGGCCGCTTCGTCGTCCAGAACATCTGGAGGCCGGTGCGGATCTTGGAGACGAGGTCGAGATGGGGGAAGGTGAGGAGCGAGATGGGATCGCCCCAGGGATGGACCTTGCCGCCCATGAAATAGCCCATGGAGGTGCCTACCCAGCGCATCCGGTCGGCGATCCCCAGTTCCTCCATCAGCGCGAAGGTCGGCGCGTCGGTCTTGCAGACGAAATGGTAAAAGCGCTCGATCGAGACGCCGCCGAAGTCGAAATGGGCGGCCATGCCGCCGGCGCGGTCGCCGGCCTCGACGAGATCGACCTCGTGACCGAGGGTCGCGGCGCGATGGGCAGCGGCAAGGCCCATGGGGCCGGCTCCGATGACGACGATCCGTGACACGCGGGAAGCCCTCTCAGAAGTCCAGAACGATCGACGCGTAGGCCGGGTCGCAATAGGTCTCGACCAGGGCCTGGCGCAGCGGCGTCGCCGTCACGCCGAACATGCCCGGCCAGTCGATGACGGGAAAGGTCTCGGGGATGACGAGCGCCTCGAGCTGGCGCGTCGTGAAGGGCGGGTTGCGGTCGACCAGCGCATAGGCCCAGAGCAGCAGCCAGAACAGCCGGTAGGGGATGTGCACGATGCGCGCCCGCGGCCGGACGATCTCGTGGATCATGCCGATGAGATCGCCATAATCGATCTGTTCCAGCCCCGAGATGTCGTGCGTGCCGGTGGCCTTCATCTTCAGGCAGGCGGTGATGATGGCGGCGAAATCGCCGACATAGAGCGGCTGGCGGATGAAGCGGCCGTCGCCGGGAATGGGGAAGACCGGCGTGCGGTCCATGAAGCGGCGCAGCCAGCCCAGATGCTTGCGGTCGAACCAGCCGAACATCAGCGTCGGCCGCAGAACGACGTGGGGGATCTCCACCGTGTCGATGTAGCGCTCCTGCGCCGTTTTCGACCGGGTGTAGAAATCGTCGGCGCGCGAGTTCACCACTGAGGACGAGATGTGCACGAAATAGGGCACGCCATGCCGGCGCATGGCCTCGACGATGCGTTCGGTGGCCGTGACGTTGTTGGCGGTGAACTCGGCCTCGTCGAGGCCGCCGATCTGCGCCTGGTTGAGCAGCACGGCATCGGCCCCGGCAAAGGCCTCGGTCCACTCACCGTCCGCCGCGAGATCCGCCTCGATCACGGTGATTTCCGGGTGGATGCGGCGCAGCAGGGCCGTGTTGGCGGGATGCTTGTCGATGCCGACAATGGTCACGCCCGGCTCGCCCTTGAGCCGCGCGATGACGTTCTGGCCGACGAGGCCGGCCGCCCCGGTGACGACGACCCGCATCAGATGTCGAGCCTGTTGAAGATGGGCGCGGGGAGGAAGCGGATGATCAGCATGATGTAGCGCCAGAACCAGGGGGCGTAGACCACCGGTCCGCCCTTGTCGGCGGCGCGCCGCACGACGGCGGCGACGTCCTCGGGCTTGGCCCAGGTGAAGCCCTTGCGCACCATGCCCTCGGTCATCGGCGTGATGGTCGGGCCGGGCTTCACCAGCACGGCGCGCGGACCCTTGGCGGCAAAGCGGTGGGCGATGCCCTCGACGAGGGCTGCAAGGCCCGCCTTGGCCGCGCCGTAGACGAAGTTCTGGCGGCGGCCGCGATCGCCGGCCACCGAGCCGAGCACGACGAGCGAGCCGTGGCCCTGGGCTTCCAGCAGGTTGGCGGCGGCGAGGCACCAGGCGGCGGCGGAATTGAAGTTCACGGTGATGATCCGCTCGGCGGCGGCGGGATCGCGGGTCGCCTTGGCCTGGTCACCGAGGATCCCATAGGCGACGAGGATGTGGTCGATACCGCCGAGGGTCGCGGCAAAGCCGGCGAGCGCCGCGGCCGCATCCGTGGGCGCCGCAAGGTCGGCGACGGCCGTTTCGGCCCGCGCTGCGCCGCGCACCTTCAGGTCGGTGGCGATGGCGGCGAGCCTGTCCTCCTGGCGGCCGACCAGCAGGATCTCGGCGCCTTCGGCGGCATAGAGCCGGGCGGTGGCCTCGGCGATGCCGGAGGTGCCGCCGAGCACCACGAGGCGGAGGCGCCGGCCGGCGGCGGGAGCGATCGTCGTCATGAGCCGACCCTTGTCCAGAAGAGCGAAGAGAAGCGCGGATCGACATGGGCAGCGAAGCGCTCCCAGTCGGGATAGCCGGCGCGGAACATGTCGCGGGGCATGCGGCCGTCCTTGGCCGGATAGAGCCTGCCGCCGGCCTCGCGGACGATGGCGTCGAGCCGGGCGAGGAGCGCCATGGTCGAGCCGCCGCGATTGGGGAAGTCGAGGGCGAGCGTGGTGCCCGGCCGCGGGAAGGAGAGGAGGCCGGGCGAGGGCCTGTCGCCGAAGGTCTTGAGCACGGCGAGGAAGGAGCCTTCGCCCGCGGCGGCGATGGCGGCCAGCATGGCGGCGGTGGCGTCGCGCGCGGCGGCTGGCGGGACCACCGACTGGTACTGGTACATGCCGGCATGGCCATACATGCGGTTCCACTGCCCGATGGCGTCCAGCGGATAGAAGAACGGCTGGTAGTGCTGCATGGCGTGACCGGCTTTGCGCCGGCCGTTCCAGTCATAGAGCGCGTTGAAGGCGCGAATGCTGAAGCGGTTGAGCGCGAGGGAGGGCAGGTCGACGGGGACGGTCGGGCCAGCGCCCTTGCCGGCGGATAGCTCGCCGCCGGTCGCATGGCGGGCGCGGCTGAAGATGCCCCGTCCGGTCCTGTCGCCGGTGGCGAGGCAGTCCACCCAGGCGGCGGTGTAGTCGTGCGTCGTCTCGCTCTCGGCGGTAAGGCGGAAGAAGCCGTCGAGATCGTCGAAGGGAATGGTCTCGACATCCATGAGCGCGCCGGAGATCGGCATGAGTTCGATCTCGACCCAGGTGATGATGCCGGTGAGCCCAAGGCCGCCGATCGTCGCGGCGAAGAGCCCGTCGGGGTCGCCGGGGGCGAGGTCGCGCTCGACGCCGTCGGAGCGCAGCAGGCCGAGGCGGCGGATCCAGCGGCCGATCGTGCCGGCGCCGTTGTGGTTCTTGCCGTGCACGTCATTGGCCACCGCGCCGCCGAGCGTGACGAAGCGGGTGCCCGGCGAGACCGGCGGAAAGAAGCCGCGCGGCACCATGGCCTTGAGCAGCGCGTCGAAGGAGAGGCCCGCATCGGCCCGGAGGATGCGGGTGTCCGGATCGAAGGCGATCATCCGGTTGACGCCGGTCATGTCGATGATGCCGCCTGCCGGATTGAGGACGCTGTCGCCATAGGAGCGGCGCAGCCCGGTGGGCAGGAGGCTCGGCAGGGCGCTAAGGCCCTCGGTGAGCGTCGCCGGCACGTCCTGCCGGAAGAGGGGGCGCGCCACGCGGTGCCTCAGGCGCAGCGTGCGGCCCCAGGACAGGTGGTCGGCGGTTTCGGTGAATCGCGTCATAGGGCCAGTACGAAGACGAAGGCGACGGCGAAACCAAGGCCGATGCTGACGCGGTCCCGCAAGGCGAAACTGACGGGATCGTCCCGCATCTCGCCGCGATGGGCGAGGAGCCAGATGCGGCCGACCCAGATGGCGAGCAGCAGAGGCACGGCAAGCAGCAGCCTCGGCTGGGTGTAGGTGCCGCGGTGAAACAGCTCCTCGACGAGGAACAGCACCATGATGAGCAGCGATGCGACGCTCGCCGCCGTGCCGAAGCCGAGGGTCAGCGGCGCGTCCTCGGGCCGGTAGCCGCGGCTGGCGAGGGCATGTTCGCTGGCACCGGCTGCGCGGACGATCTCGGTATGGCGCTTGGCGATGGCGAGCGATGTGAAGAAGAAGACCGAGAAGGTCAGCAGCCAGGCCGAATAGGGGTTGGGCAGCAGCGCCATGCCCATGACGAGGCGGGTGGTGAAGAGGATGCCGATGACCAGCGTGTCGAGCAGCGGGATGCGCTTCAGGCCGAAGGAATAGGCGAGGGGCAGGACCAGATAGGCGATGAGCGTCAGGGCGAAGCCCGGTGCCAGCAGGGTCGCCACGACGAGGGCGAGCGTGATCGCACCCGCGGCCCCGCCAAGCGCAAGACGGATCGGCAGGCGGCCGGAGGCGATGGCGCGGCGGCGCTTCGACCAGTGCCGGCGATCGGCCTGCAGGTCGGAGACGTCGTTGATGAGATAGGTCGAGGAGGTGACCATCAGCAGGCAGAGGAGGCCGATGATGGTGGCGGCGACGGCCGCCGGATCGGTGAAGGCATGGGCCAGCACCAGCGGCACGAAGATCAGGACGTTCTTCGACCAGTGATGCACCCGCACCGCCTTCGCCCATTCGCGCGGCGACAGCGGCACATCCGCGAACTCGGCCTCGACGGGCTTGCCGAGGGCACGGGCCTCCTCGGCGACGGCGCGGCTCGCCCCGGCCAGGACGACGCCGCTCGCCACCTTCCAGACCGCGAGGTCGGCGGCGGAATCGCCGACATAGACGAAGCCTTCCGGGAAGGTGCGGGCAAGATGGGCGGCCTTGGCGGGACCTTTCAGGTTTTCGTCGCCCGAGCCGGTGGCCGAGGCGAAGAAGCCGAGCCGGCGGGCGATGGCGTCGACGACGCTCTGGGTGGCCGCCGACCACAGATGGACCTGCCGGCCCGCGGCCGCCTGGTCGCGCAGCCAGACCAGGAGGTCCTCGCGGAAGGGCAGGGCCGCGGTTGAGAGATCGACCTCTGAGGCGAGCGCCCGCTTCAGCGCGGCGCGGTCACGGCCCAGCTCCGGCAGGGCTCGCGCAAGATGCAGCGGCCGGCGGAACAGCGCCTCGGCGATCTGCTCATCGAGCGTGTCGGTCAGCAGCAGCGTGCCGTCGAGGTCGACGACCAGCGGGAGGCGAGGCTGTTGAGTTGCGGAATGACCCGCGGTCGCATCCAAAGCGCGATGGATCCTTAGTTTTTTGTTCGGGCGTGAGCGACGGCTGTGGGCAGGGCTGTCCGGCGCCCCGCACGACGTTGGACTTTCCAAGCGGAGGTTTTTTGGCACAGCGCCAAAGTTCTGTGAACCCTGCGGATCGCCTGCCAAAACGGCAGGCGTCAGCTAGCGGCGCGCAGGGCTCCGATCAGGGAGCGCTTGAGGGTCGCCGCGACCTGCGCCTGCGAGGCCTTCTCGGCGAAATCACGGATCATTTCTGGCGGCAGGCGGGGAGCGAGGGCTGATACGAGGTGCACAAGGTCTGCCAACGTCGCCTCAAAGTGGTCGCGGAGCACCGGGTCGGTCACGGCGGGGAGATTACGATGAATGTTGCGGGCAACCTCAATTGCAGATTCGTCAAGCTTCGCGCCAGTAGCGACAACGCTATTGACGCAAAGCCGGACAAAGTAGGGAAGGCAACGTTCGACTTCGTCGCTAACCGATCGCATTGAGATAGACTTGATCTCCAGTACTCGGCGGCACGCGATCCGAGGATCACAAAACGCTTCTCGCTACCGCGGATCGAAGGCGAGGGTCAGAATGTTTTAGACGGTTCGGGATGCACACAGCCGCTAACTAGAGGTGAGGCAGCGCTGGGTCAACGCCAGAAGGTAGCTGGGTTATCGCGCGAGGCGGAATAGCGCTTATCGCCGTCGTTCGAGGGGCCGCCGCAACGACTGCTAATCCCGTGTAATGCCCAAGGGGCAGCCAGTGCCGTGAGCGGCCTTGGCCACAAGACATCGCCACTATGCAGCCTCTACATTGAACGCCTTTAGCCCTCAAGCGGGAAAAGGGCAGAGAAAATTGGCACTCAGGAGATGAGCATCGACGCAATAATCGCCGATGGCTTCGTTAATGCATCACGAACTCAACTACTGTCCGAACCCACATAATGGTCGCCATAGGCGAAGCGCTGCGATCCAGGGCTTCCCGAAAGAAGGCCGCTAAATCGCGATCTTTTCTGGTTACTGATGAGCAGTTTCGCCGGATCGAGCCGCATGTGCCGACCGACACATGGGGCAAGGCCAGCGTCGACAAGCGCAGCGTGATCAATGACATTGTGCAAGTTCTGGAGTTCGGCTGTAGGTGGATCGACGCGCCGGCCTAGGGTGGCCCGCGCAAAACGCTGAGCACTCGCTACACGCGCTGGCGCGCAAGGGCGTCCGGATTGCGATGTTCGAGGCGCTCGCCTGGTTGGTCAGCCTATCGGGGTCGGTCCTTATCCACAGTTCCACTGCTAAGATACACCGCTTGGCTTCCGGAAAGGGGTATAAGGGCCAAGTCATCTCCTAATCGCGCGGGAGGCGGACGACGACGATTCGCCCCGTAACTGACACCGAACGCAGCCCGATCTCCTTCATGCTACCCGGCGGTCGACTTCCGGGCTGCGTGGCGGGCGAGGAGCTCATCGAGCATAACCCTAGCGAATTTGAGCGCGGTAATGAATGTGCCGGCAAATGCGTGCTGCGATCAAGCTAGCGAAGCACGGACGCTTTCGATGATGCGGTCCTGCAGGGCAGCATCGAGATAGGGATGCATCGGCAAACTGATGACCTTCTCCGCAAGGCTATCCGAAACAGGTAACCCGTTGCCAGCGACGGGATAATGGCGATAGGCCGTTTGTTTATGCAGCGGTCGGGGATAGTAGATTGCGGTAGGCACTCCTTGGGCTTTTAGCGACGCGGCGAATGCCTGCCTGTCGCGTCCGCGAAGGCAGATTGTGTACTGCGCCCAGACAGACACAATGCTTTCTTGGATCCGGGGAACGTCAACTACATCCGCGAGCGCTGCGTTGTAGCGGTCCGCTATGGTATTGCGTGCGGCGATCTCGTCCTCGAAGACTTTCAGTTTCTCGATGAGTACGGCGGCCTGGATCGTATCCATTCGGCCGGTCATACCAATCCGCTGGTTATCATACTTGTCGTTGTTGTTCTGGCCGTGGACGCGCAGCGAGCGGATGATGTCCGCCAAGTCCGGGTCATCCGTGAAGATCGCGCCGCCGTCGCCGTAGCAACCGAGCGGTTTAGCGGGGAAGAACGACGTAGCGGTGGCCATGCCGATCGTGCCGATCTTCCGGCCCTTGTAGGTACCCCCAAAGGACTGGGCGGCATCGTCCAGCAACCAAAGGCTATGCTCAGCGCAGAAGGGCTCGATGGCGTTGTAGTCGGCCGCTTGACCGAAGAGGTCGACAGCGATGACACCCACGGGGCGGAGGCCGGCGGCCTTCGCAGTGGCGAGGCCTTGGGCGAGCGAAACAGGATCGATGTTGAATGTGTCAGCCTTCACATCGATGAAAACGGGGCTCGCGCCGAGCCAAGCAACGACCTCGGCCGTTGCAGCGAAGGTAAAGGCGGGGCAGAGCACGGCATCGCCCGGCTTCACGCCCTTGGCCATGAGGATCAGCGCAAGTGCGTCGGTGCCCGAGGAGCAAGAGATCGAATGGCTTGCACCACAGAATTCGGAAAGTGCGTTTTCCAGTTCAAATACTTCTGGTCCCATGATGTAGGCGCCATGGTTCACAACTTTCATTATCGAGAAATCTAACGACTCTCCCAATCTACGCCTCTGAGCGGCGAGATCAATGAACGGGATCGGTGCAAGAGGAGCTGCGTTTGCCAAGTCAGGTAGCTTTCGGAGAAATACGAGGGTCTGTGGGTGAGCGCTGTGTATTTCGCGATATAGGCGAAGAACCCTATGCGCGCCAGGACACGGAGCGAAATCAATTTCTCTTCCAATCGATGACGGAACCGTAGCCCGTAGATCATATCAATGCTAAGACACCACGGCGAGGCGCAGCGCTTGTTTTGCGCAAAAAAGCTTCCGGCCTGTGCACAAAGCTTTGCGAACAATCGAAAATAGGGGATTGATTTCGGCGCTGCGCTCATGCCGGCATTCGCAAGGCCGCACAGAATTCTGTCCATTCGATGGGTCGGATAACTCTTTCATATGCGGCTAGCGTGCGTCGCGCCGCGGGCGTTGTCGCGTCAGTTGCTGACCTTCAATGACGCAGACCCGCCCAAACAATCTTTTGCCGGCCATGGTCTTCTGGCAAGGAAATTGCTGCCAGTTTGTGGTTCTGATGCAACAGTGAACGTGTCGCGGGTTGATGCCGAACCGGTTTTCGCTAGCCGAGTTCGCCGCTCATGCGCTACATGGGATATTGTGCATTGCCGTTGAATGAGTGTGTGCGCTGCACCAGTTTCGTGGAGGTGTCAATGATCGATGCCAGCTTGTCGTCTTATGCGTCACGTCGACTGACATTTGAGATCGGTTCGGTCATTCGGTCGGATTCGCCCTACAATACCGTGGTTGACGAGTTTCGCGCGACTTGCGCGGCTTCCGGCAAAGAATTCGTTAGCTTCGCCAATTACGACTACATCGGTGTGGCCGACGAAGCGTATGTCGCTGAGCGGGCGATAAGAACCATCCGCCATTTTGGCTTTGGCGTCGGCGCATCGCGCGTCGTGGGCGGAGAGCGTAGCTTCCATCGTGAGCTCGAGGACGGCCTGGCCCGTTTCATGGACACGGAAGCCTGCCTTGCGCTTGTTTCCGGCTATGGCACCAATGCGTCACTGATCGGCCATGTCCTCGGCCACAATGATCTTCTAATCTACGACAGCCTCAGCCACTCCAGCATCATGGCAGGCACGTCGATCACCCGTGCGACCGCCATTGAGTTCCCGCATAACGATCTGGATGCGCTCGAGGCGCTCCTGAAGGAGCATCGTTCGAGCTACAAGCGTGCGATGATCGTGTGCGAGGGTCTTTACAGCATGGACGGGGATTGCGTGGACCTTCCGCGCGTCGTTGCCCTGAAAAAGCGCTACAACACCTGGCTCTATGTCGACGAGGCTCATTCCCTTGGTGTCCTCGGCAAGACGGGCAGGGGCATTGTCGAGCATTTCGGGATCGATCGCGACGAAATCGATCTCACGATGGGCACGCTTTCAAAGACCTTTGGCACCTGCGGGGGCTTTATCGGCGCCAGCCGTGCCGTGATCGAGTGGCTCCGCCATACGCTGCCTGGCTATGTCTACAGTGTGGGCTTGCCGCCCCCCGTTGCCGCTGCCGCGACGGCGGCGCTCGAGATCCTCGACAGCGAGCCCGAGCGTGTCGCCCAGCTCCAGCACAACTCCCGCTACTTCCTGTCCGGTGCCCGTCGTCGTGGGCTCCGCACGGGCCTTGCAGGGGGGTTTGCGATCATCCCGGTCCACTTCACGTCCCGTGAGAACGCCCTCGATGCCTACCGTATGCTGCTCGATAACGGCATCTACGCGCCGCCCATCGTGCAGCTCGCAGTCCCGAAGGATTTGCCGCGTCTTCGCATGTTCGTGTCGGCGGCCCATACCGAGGCGCAGATTGACCGTGCACTCGACCTCCTGGAGGCCTTCGGTATGGAGCGAAATGACTTGATTGATCCGGTGTCCGAGCCCCCGATCCGGAAGGATAAGCCCGCCGTCGCGCTCCCAGTGCAGGCAAGAGCGGCTCCTTCCGAGAAGGACAGCATCAAGGCTTCGACCCGATTGGAGGAACATCACGGTCGTAGATTGCACTCGAGGTAGCTGTTCGGCGCTTAACTGCGTTGTTCTTGAGCGCTGGATCGGACTGCGGCGAGTGACCGTGCCCAATGATACGACGCCCGCTAATCCGTTGGCTGATCATGGTGGTCCGGTGGGGTCCCCAACATTGGCCGAATCGGCTCCCAGTTGCTGACCTAGGCCGTGCCGCCTTATGAGTTCGAATGCTGACACCGAAGTTATTGCCCGTGTCTGGGAGGTGCTCGAGACCAACCGCCGTGTGTTAGACGCAACATCCATCGTTGACCTGTTTGCCAAGGATCCCAGGCGCTTCCAGAAGTTCTCGCTGAAGCTGGGATCCCTGCTGATGGACTGGTCGAAGACGCGGGTGACCGCCACGACCATGCGCCTGCTCGTCGATCTCGCCCGCGCGGCGCGGCTGGAAGAGAAGCGCGACGCCATGTTCGCAGGCCAGCGCATCAACACCACCGAGGACCGCGCCGTGCTGCACGTGGCGCTGCGCAACCTCTCCGGCACGCCCATCCTCACCGATGGCCGCGACGTCATGCCGGAAGTGGCGGCGGAGCGGGAACGCTGCCTTGCCTTCGCCGAGGCGGTGCGCTCCGGCGCCCTGCGCGGGGCGACGGGCAAGCGCTTCAACACCATCGTCAATATCGGCATCGGCGGCTCCGATCTCGGCCCCGCCATGGCCGCCGAGGCGCTGAAGCCCTATGGCAAGCGCGGCCTCGCCGTGCGCTTCGTTTCCAATGTCGACGGCGCCCACATCGCCGATACGCTGAAGGGCCTCGACCCCGCCCGCACCCTCTTCGTGGTGGTATCCAAGACCTTCACCACGGTCGAGACCATGACCAATGCCCAGACGGCGCGGAACTGGATCGCGCAAGGTCTGGGCGAGGAGGCGGTCGGCCGCCACTTCGCCGCCGTCTCCACCAACCTCGCCGCGGTCAATGCTTTCGGCATCGCCGAGGCCAGCATGTTCCGCTTCTGGGACTGGGTCGGCGGCCGCTACTCCGTCTGGTCGGCGGTCGGCCTGTCGCTGATGATCGCGGTCGGGCCGCGCCATTTCACCGCCTTCCTCGCGGGGGCCGAGCGGGTCGACCAGCATTTCCGCACGGCCCCGCTGAAGCGGAACATGCCGGTGATCATGGGCCTCCTCGGCCTCTGGCACCGCAACGTCTGGTCCTATGCCAGCCACGCCGTCCTGCCCTATGACCAGCGCCTCGCAAGGCTGCCCGCCCATCTCCAGCAGCTCGACATGGAGAGCCTCGGCAAGGGCGTGACGCTGGAGGGCAAGGCCGTGACGCGCCCGACCGGGCCGATCATCTGGGGCGAGCCCGGTACCAATGGCCAGCACGCCTTCTTCCAGCTGTTGCACCAGGGCACGGAGGTCGTGCCCTGCGATTTCCTTGTCGCCGCCTCGCCGCATGAGCGCGGCCGCAAGCACCATGACCTCCTCGTGGCCAATTGCCTCGCCCAGAGCCAGGCGCTGATGAAGGGCCGTTCCTTCGAGGAGGCGCGCGACCAGCTCATCGCCAAGGGGCTGTCAAAGGCGGAGGCGGAAAAGCTCGCCCCGCACCGGGTCTTCACCGGCGACCGGCCCTCGACGACCTTCCTCTACCGCAAGCTCGATCCCGTCACGCTCGGCATGATCGTGGCGCTCTACGAGCATAAGGTCTTCGTCATGGCCGCCGTCCTCGGCATCAACGCCTTCGACCAGTGGGGCGTCGAACTCGGCAAGGAGCTGGCGACCCGGCTGGAGCCGCTGGTGGCCGGAAAGACGATGGAGCTCGCCGGGCTCGACGCCTCGACCGCGGGGCTGCTCGAGCACCTCAGGCGTATCAGGGTGTGAGACGCCATGGCGCAGATCCCGTTGAGCGGAATGCGCACCAGGGCCTTGCGCGCTCCCGTCATTTCGCTGCGGCTTGATTTAGACCTGATAGCGTTGGCTCTTGCGCCGCCTATAGGCTCAGATCGTCTGATTGTAGGCGCCGACCTCGGGGTTCTCGCGCAGGACCGTGTCGACGGCCTTGAACATGTCGCGCATGCGCTGCTCGGAGACCGGGCTCTCCACCACCACGACGAGCTCGGGCTTGTTCGAGGAGGCGCGGACGAGACCCCAGGTGCCGTCGGGCGTGCCCACGCGCACACCGTTGACGGTGACCAGCGAGGTGATCGGCGAACCGGCGACGGTCTCGCCCGCTGCCTTCATCGCCTCGAACCGCTTCACCACGCGATCGACCACCTCGTACTTCACCTCATCGGCGCATTTCGGCGCCATGGTCGGCGAGCCCCAGGTCTTCGGCACTTCGACATAGAGCTCGGCCATGGACTTGGTCGGATTGCGGTCGAGCATGTCGATCACGGCGATGGCCGTGACGAGGCCGTCGTCATAGCCGCGGCCGACCGGCGCGTTGAAGAAGAAGTGGCCGGACTTTTCGAAGCCGGCGAGGGCGTTGAGGTCGCGGACCCGGCGCTTGATGTAGGAGTGGCCGGTCTTCCAGTAGTCGGTCTTGGCGCCGAGGCGCTTCAGCTCGGGGTCGGCGTCGAACAGGCCGGTGGACTTCACGTCGACCACGAATTGCGAGGGGCCGTGCACCTTGCAGAGGTCGCGGGCGAGCATCACGCCGATCTTGTCGGCGAAAATCTCCTCGCCGTGGTTGTCGACGACACCGCAGCGGTCGCCGTCACCGTCGAAGCCCAGCGCCACGTCCGCCCCATGCTCCTTCACGGCATCGGACATGGCGTGAAGCATCTTCATGTCTTCGGGGTTCGGATTGTAGCGCGGGAAGGAATGGTCGAGCTCCGCATCAAGCGGGATCACCTCGACGCCGAGCTTCTCGAGGATCTGCGGCGCGAAGGCGCCGGCCGTGCCGTTGCCGCAGGCGGCGATGACGCGCAGCTTGCGGGTGACCTTGGGACGGTTGGTGAGATCGCGGATGTAGCGCTGGGCGAAATCCTCGACGAAGAGGTAGGAGCCGCCGCCGACGAGGTCGAAATCAGCCTCCAGCACGATCTTCTTCAAGGCGCCCATCTCGTCGGGACCGAAGGTGACGGGGCGCTGGGCGCCCATCTTCACGCCGGTCCAGCCATTGTCGTTGTGGCTGGCGGTGACCATGGCGACGCAGGGCACGTCGAGCTCGAACTGCGCGAAATAGGCCATGGGCGACATGGCGAGACCGATGTCGCGCACCTTGCAGCCGGCGGCCATCAGGCCGGTGACCAGCGCCATCTTGATGGAGGCGGAATAGCCGCGGAAATCATGGCCGACGACGATCTCGCGCTTCACGCCCATGCGGCCGATCAGCGTGCCGAGGCCCATGCCCACGGCCTGCACGCCCATGAGGTTCAGTTCCTCGCCGAAGAACCACCGCGCATCGTACTCGCGGAAGCCGGTGGGCTTCACCATGGGCAGGGATTCATAGGCAGCAGTGTTCGGCTTCAGGCTGGCGAGCGGCTTCGGGAACATGCGGGCTGAGCCTCGTGTCGGCGAAGACTGTGATTGCCTGCCAGGTCCCCGGGAGGCATCAGAGCTTGATGGAAGAATGGCGCGGCGATCAGAAGCGGAACGGTGATCCGATTTCACTCAGGAATGGCGCGGTCTTGTCCTTCTCCGAAAGGACTGCTGTCTCCTCGGAGAAGGGCCATGGAACGCCGATTGCCGGGTCATTCCACCGGACGCCTGCATCGTGCTCGCGACTGTAGTAATCCGTCACCTTGTAAAGCACCTCGCAATCATTCGTCAGCGTCGCAAAGCCGTGCAGGAACCCAGGGGGAATCCAGAGCTGCTGCCAGTTGTCCGCAGTGAGTTCGACGGCCACGCATTGTCCGTAGGTGGGCGACCCCGTGCGGATATCGACCGCGACGTCGAGAATGGCTCCGCGCGTCACCCTCACGAGCTTTCCCTGCGCTCGAGGCTCCTTCTGGTAGTGAAGGCCTCGGATCGTCCCCTTGGTGGCTGACAAAGACTGGTTGTCCTGGACAAACCTGATTGGTCCGGCAGCTTCCTCGAAACGGTCGGCGCGGAACGTCTCCGAGAAGAAGCCACGGTGGTCGCCAATTTTTGTCGGCTGAACCAAGAGCGGCCCTGGAATGGCAAATGTTTCGATCTTCATGGAGGGTGTCCTCACCGGCCTTCGTCGATGACCTTGAGCAGATAGCGGCCGTAGGGTCCCTTGATGAGCGGCTCAGCCAGCCTGCGCAGCTGATCAGCGTCGATGAACCCCTTTTCGAAGGCGATCTCCTCGGGGCAGCAGATGCGCATGCCCTGGCGCCGCTCGATGGTGCGAACGAAGTTCGACGCGTCCGTAAGAGAATCCGGAGTTCCCGTGTCGAGCCAGGCATAACCGCGTCCCATCTTCTGGACGTGCAGATTGCCGTTTTCGAGATAATGCCGGTTGACGTCGGTAATCTCGTATTCGCCGCGGGCCGAGGGCTTCACGGCCTTGGCAACCTCCACCACGGTGTTGTCATAAACGTAAAGGCCGGTCACCGCCCAGCTTGAACGAGGCTTGGCAGGTTTCTCCTCGATTGAAATCGCGCGGCCGTGGCCAGCGAACTCGACCACGCCATAACGCTCTGGATCTTCCACGTGATAGGCGAAGACGGTTGCACCATTCTCTTGTGCAACGGCCGCATCGAGCAGCTCGCCGAGGCCAGCGCCGTAGAAGATATTGTCACCGAGGACGAGCGTTGCCCGGTCGCCTGCGAGGAACTCCTCGCCAATGACGAACGCCTGAGCGAGCCCGTTAGGGACAGCCTGTTCTGCGTAGGAGAACTTCACCCCCCAGCCCTCGCCGGTGCCGAGAAGGCGACGGAACGAGGGAAGATCATGGGGCGTTGAGATGATCAGGATTTCCCTGATACCGGCCAACATCAGCACCGAGAGCGGATAGTAGATCATCGGCTTGTCATAGACAGGCACAAGCTGCTTCGACACAGCAAGAGTAATGGGATGCAGGCGTGTGCCGCTCCCGCCCGCGAGAATAATGCCCTTCATGATTTACCACTCTCCCGTCATACTGATAGCGTTGATGCAACGCGCCAGCCCGTCATTCCACGACGGCAGAACCACCCCGTGGGCGTTCCTCAGCTTGCTGCAATCCAGCCTGGAGTTCGCCGGCCGCTTGGCTGGCGTCGGATAGTCGCTCGTTGCGATCCCCTTGACCCGAGCGCTTGGGCCGCCTCTCGCTGCGGATTCTCTAAAAATGGTATCTGCAAAACCGGCCCAGGTCGTTTCCCCCTGTGAGGTCATATGAAAAATCCCGCGCAAGGCTGGGTCGTGGGGGTTGGCTTTCAGATTGATGGCGACAGCAGCGACGGCCGCTGCAATGTCGTCAGCACTGGTCGGGTTCCCCACCTGATCCGCGACCACGCCCACCTCTTCCCGCGATTTTGCGAGCCGCAGCATTGTCCTGACGAAATTCTTGCCTTCAGGAGCATAGACCCAGGCCGTGCGCAGCACGGCATGGTTCGGGTTTTCCTGCGCCGTTTCGCGTTCACCCGCAAGCTTCGAGGCACCATAGGCGCTCACCGGGCTAACCGGGTCAGACTCGAGATAAGGACGCACTCCGTCTCCCGGGAACACGTAGTCTGTGGAAATTTGAATGACCGGAATACCGAGTTGACGGGCCGCTCGCGCCACAAGGCCTGCACCACGGCCATTGACCCTGAAGGCGAGGTCAGTGTCGCTCTCAGCCTGGTCGACAGCTGTGTACGCTGCAGCGTTCACGATGACGTCCGGCTTGAGCGGCTCAAAAATCCCGACGAGGTCACGGTCCTGTGCCAGATCGAGTTCAGGACGGCCCACCGCATGGACCTGGATGTCAGATTGCGTGGCTCTCAGCCTCAGCAGAGATCGGACCACCTGGCCTTCCCGGCCGGTAACGAGGAGACGCATCGCGATCAATCCGTCGTTTTCAGGAGACCCAGGCGTTCACCCTTGTAAACGCGCTCGCGAAGCGGCCGCCACCACCACTCATTCTCGATGTACCAGCGGACCGTTTTCTCGATCCCGGTATCGAAGTTCTCCTCCGCCTTCCAACCGAGCTCGGTTTCAAGTTTCGTCGCATCGATCGCGTAACGATGATCGTGGCCCGGGCGGTCGGTGACGAAGGTGATGAGCTCGTGATAGGAGCCCGCTCGTGGCCGCAGCCTGTCGAGAAGGTCGCAGATACGGCGCACAACCTCGATGTTTTGGCGCTCATTCCGGCCCCCGACATTGTACTTCTCGCCAATGCGCCCTTTGGAGACGATCAGGTCCAGGGCCTTGGCATGATCCTCGACGTAGAGCCAATCACGGATATTGTCTCCTTTCCCGTAAACGGGCAGGGGCTTCTCGTGCATCGCGTTGAGGATGACGAGAGGGATCAGCTTTTCCGGGAAGTGGAAGGGGCCGTAATTGTTGGAGCAGTTGGATATGACAGCCGGGAAGCCATAGGTCCTGACCCAGGCTGTCACGAGGTGATCGGCCGCCGCCTTGGATGCCGAATAAGGCGAGCTCGGATCATATCGGGTTTCCTCGGTGAAGAGCCCGTCCGGCCCCAAGGAGCCATAAACCTCGTCCGTGGAAACGTGAAGAAAGCGGAAGGCGTCCCGTCGTTCGCTGGGTAAGGCGAGCCAATAGGCCCGCGCAGCCTCCAGAATTGCGAAAGTTCCCACGATATTGGTGTCGATGAACTCGCGGGCCCCGACGATGGAGCGATCGACGTGGCTTTCGGCTGCAAGATGCATGATGTGGTCGGGCCGGAACTGGTTGATCGCCTCTGATACCGAAGCTTGATCACAAATATCGGCCTGGGCGAACTGGTAGCCCGGCGCATTGTCGATAGCGCTCAGTGACGCGAGATTGCCGGCATAGGTGAGTTTGTCGACATTCAGGACATGATTGCCTGACGCGATGAGATGCCTGCAAACGGCACTACCGATAAAACCTGCGCCGCCAGTAACGAGAACGCGTCGTACCATAGGTTCCCCCGTTAACAGGCCGCACCCCGGCAAGCCCCACCACTAACACGCTCGCCTCCATACTCTGCGGTCCTGCCTAACACAATCGCAGGGGCACTTTGTCCCGCAAGCGGAATGGCCCTCTCGGACCCTCGAGGAGTAAGACCGGTGCCCGTATCGCAGATCTCCCGACTAGGCTCTATCTTGCGGGCCCTGCGCTTGTCCTTTCAGCTCCTGCGGTCCAGCTGGAGCGCTTCATACGAACGTTCCACGCTGCCAGGAGTGACCGTCAGAGGGGTGCAATCCGCCTTGTCGGTTCTCACACGGGCGGGCACCCTAGGGTCTACGTTGGTCATGAAGCGGAGCGGCCTAAGGTCCGCTCCGTTCGCAGTTCAAGGTTCCAGTTTAGCCGCCTCGGAGATCGCCTCGAAGCCCCTCCTGCCAAGACCTTTATCCGGTTGTGACTACAACTACCCCTGAAGGAGCTGCCTTCCGACCGTCGCCGGCCTGAGTTCCGGCTTCCGGCTTCCAGCGAAGCTCGATTCACAGGCCATCCCCGGATGTCCTCCGCTTCCGCCAAGGGTCGATAGACCCTTGGCGAGGATGTTCCGCGCAGCGTTGACGTCTGCGCAGGCGGCGAAGCCGTAGGAGACACAGGAGAACCGATCTCCCGATAAATCGGTTTTCCTGTGTCGTCCCCCCGCAGCAGGAACACTGCTGCGAGGTGTAAGGCGCCGGCACCACGATGAGCTGACCGCCGGCACGCTGCATCTTGTACTCGAGCTGCCGGCGGGTCTCGCCCGGCGCCATGTCGAGGATCGAAAGGTTTAGCCCGGCTTTTAGGCAATCTTCGAGCCGGGCTCATCGACCGTTCCTTTTGCCGAGGCCATCATGTTCCGGACCTTCAGGTCCTCCATGATGATCACAGCGTGATCACCGCACCAAGCGGCTCGTCGTCTGGTGCTTTGCGTCAGCCCTGCGGTGCGCATGGCGCGCCTGGATGCGGCGGAGACGCAGGATCGCCCTGAAGCGATTGCGTCAGCCCTTTCTGCGGCGAGCGATCGTCTTCTGAGCGGCAGCGAGCTGCCGCTATTCCTGCGCGCTCACACGCGGCAAGTCGAACATCTCGCCGCCGCTTGTCGCAATCGCGTTCACGACGGCAAGGTCGATACCGACCGTTGGCCCGGCCTTCAAGGCTGCTTCGTTGATCTCCTGCTCGACAGCGATAGACACGAACCACCAGCCGCCGGTTTGCAAGCCGGTAACGGTCTTGACCTCACCGACGATGTCCCGGTGTGTACGCACCGAAACCCATCCGGCCTTAGAGCCCGTCCCGAAAGGGTTGAGCGACTGGGGCACTCGTGATTCCAAGGGGTTGTTCAGGCCATCTTGGAGCGAGCGATGTGGACCCCAGCCAC